>NZ_JAYGHR010000028.1:0-36820 GCF_034932365.1 Limnoraphis robusta BA-68 BA1
AAAGAAAACCGCCTGCTGACTGCGTACTACCGGGGGAAACTAGGTAAGTGCAACGCAGGAACTCTTAACTGTGAGGTTAAGCAATGTCCGTACCATAAACGAAGTTTTGGTGTTGGGAGAAGTCACAATGGAAGTCTGTAAGCCCACACACCTCTATCGATGTTCTCGCTCTAGGGAATCGACTTATGCTGATCTGTCCGCAATGTCAGTTTGAAAATCCCAATCATCATAAATTTTGTCAGAAATGCGGCTATTCTTTAACGCAGAAATCTTGTGGTGAATGTGGTTTGACGGTAGCAATCAACGATCTTGATTGTCCTCATTGTGGAACACGAACTGGGACAGTTTGGTTGGCGATAATTTCCAGTTCTCTAGTGGCGAGTCAGGATGATAGTATTTCTGATATTGCTGAAAACTCTGCATCATCAGAAGAAATTGATAGATTGCGGGGAGCGATTAGTCAAATTCCCGAAGAAACTCAAACAGAAATAGATATCATTCCAGGAACAACTCCGGTAGAATTGGAACTTGAACTGACTCCTGATCAGATTTCGGCGGATGGTGAAAATCATCAGGAGTCAGTTGATTCGGTGGCTTCGGAGACTTCTGATCAACGAATGTGGGTTTCCGCCGTTTTCGATGCGAGTGAAATTCCCCCGAGTGATGCTCTTCAAAGTTCTACGGGTGATGATTCCTCTGAGTTGGAGTCGGAAAGTTCTGCTGATCTCAGCTTAGAGAAGGGAATGTATTTAGATGAAAATCAGCGATATCAACTGATTGAATCAGCGACGCTACAACCGGGTAAAATGGTTACAGTGCAAGTTCTGGATACTCAGCCTCTTCAGATGTCTCCCCTACAAGCAGCACCTGCTCTGCTATCGTCACCCGAGAAGATGGATATTTTTGTGATTGCTGCCGCTCAAGCTTATTTTACACTCGCCACTCAGTTTCAAGAACATTTTCCCCGACTGCAAGATGCTTGGAAATCTGATCAATATACGGTGGTTCTCTTGAAAGATTTTTCTCGGTTTCCAACTCTACTCGAGCAATTTAGCGATCAACAAACTTCACCTCAGCAAATTTTGGATTGGCTAGAACAAATGGCGGATTTATGGGAAATTCTAGAAAATTTTCAGATGCGTCAAAGTTTACAGGAGTTGACGAATTTGCGAGTTTCTCCAAGTTTTCCTCATTCGATTTGCCTACAACAATTATATGCTGAATCTGAAAATTCTACCCTTTCTTTGTTCGATTTAGGTGAGGTTTGGAAAGCGTTAGTTGAAAAATCTCAACGCACTTTGTTTGGTTCTCTGACGCAATTGATGCGGGATTTGTGTGAATGTAAAATTGAAACGATCGCCCAACTGCAAGATCAGTTAAGAGAGGTTCGCGAAGAATACTATTCCTCGTCAACTGAACCGGAATCTTTACCCATTTCTAGCCCAACCCGTATTCAGCTTGATCAGGAGGACGATACTGATTTAGGGATTCTTGAAGCGAATTCAGCACCTACTGTTCCCGACATTAACCAATTATTTCACTTACAGGCGGTGGGCGCAACAGATATTGGTCGCAAACGTCAGCGTAATGAAGATTCCTTTGGGGTACAAACGATCATACACGAACAACAAACGCCTCAAGGACGGATTTTAGAAGCGAAGGGATTATATATTCTCTGTGATGGAATGGGAGGACACGCAGGCGGTGAAGTGGCGAGTCAGTTAGCGGTTGACACGCTCAAGCAATATTTTCAATCGCAATGGACGGGAGAACTGCCCAGTCGAGAAATGATTGACGACGCGATTGTACAAGCCAATAGTACCATTTATGAGATCAATCAGCAAGCGGTTCGTTCGGGCATCGGACGCATGGGAACAACCCTTGTGATGGCAATTGTTGTCGATCATCAAGTAGCGATCGCTCATGTCGGGGATAGTCGTCTGTATCGTTTGACTCGTTCACAAGGGATTAAACAGGTTACAGTTGATCACGAAGTCGGACAGCGTGAAATTCTCCGGGGAGTGACTCCTGAAGTGGCTTACACTCGTCCAGATGCTTATCAATTAACCCAAGCTTTAGGTCCACGCGATCACAATTTTGTCAAGCCAGATATTCAGTTTTTGAAGATAGAAGAAGATACTGTTTTGATTTTGGCATCTGATGGTTTAACGGATAATGATTTACTCGAAATTTATCACGGGACTCATATTGATCCGTTGCTTGATCCGCAAATGGATCTCAACGTTGCAGTTCATCAATTAATCCAGCTTGCTAATGAACATAACGGTCACGATAATATTACCATCATTGTAATTCGGTTGTTAGTTTTAGAAAAGCCCAAGTCAAATGCCGATTAATGTTTACAACTTCTTTGTGTCTTTGTGTCTTGGTGGTAAGATTCAAGGCTTGACCCTTGTAAACAAGCCAGCGCGAAGCGCTATAGATATTTTCCAAAAACCGGGTTTCTCAAAGAAAGCGATTTTTTAGATCTTGACTCCTTCGATATCGGCTTCGGCTGACTCATACAACTGCCGTAATTTTTGTAATTTTTCCGCGTCAGTTTCCCATAAACCCCGACCATTGGCTTCTAACATTCGGCTAACAATATTACGAAAAGCTTCGGGATTTGCTTGTTGTAATTTTTGCGCCATTTGTTCATCAAAAGCATAGGTTTCTGCTGCTTGGTCATAAACCCAATTATCTTTAAAATTCGCAGTTCCCCCCCAACCGATTAAAGCTGTCATGCGTTGAGAGATTTCATAAGCGCCGCCACTGCCTTGATTTGACATGGATTCTGCCCATTTGGGATTTAACAATTTAGTGCGATATTCCATGCGAAGTAGGTCTTCTAAATTGCGGGGTGTGGTATCTTTTGAAAAGCTTTCCACAAAGCTAGCATTCACTTTTTTACCTTGTTGTTTTTCGGCTGCCCGTTTCAAACCGCCCGTATTGGCATAATATTCTTGAATATCCGTTAAACCGTATTCTACAGAATCAATTTCCTGAACAATTCTTTCAGTGGTTTTCAATAATTGCGTCATCACTTCTCGTCTGGCTTGACCCTTATCTTTGCGTCCATAACTAAACACATTTCGTCCTTCCCAAGTTTGGGCGAGTTCATCTCCAGACTCCCAATTTCCATCAACAACTCGGTCATTTACCAACGACCCAAAATCCCCCGCAGGATTAGAAAAAAGACGGGCAGAGGGGTTTTCAACGCCTTGAGATTTTAATTCTAAAGCGTGTTTTCTAATATAGTTTTTTTCTGGGGGTTCATCTGCATCAGCCGCCCGTTGAAATAAATCATCAATTAACTCAATAATATTCACAAAACTATCGCGGAAAATTCCTGAAAGATTTCCTAACACATCAATACGCGGATGGTTAATTGCTGTTAACGGTTTGAGTTCATAGCGCACAATTCGACCTGTGCCTTCTTTAAGCGGTTCAGCCCCTACTAATTCTAACAAAATACCAATTGATTCTCCGCGTGTTTTAATGGCATCTAAACCCCACAACATCACGGCAACGGTTTCGGGATATTTGTGATTTTCTTGTAAGTGTTGATTGATAATTTTATTAGCAATTTCTCGACCTCGTTCATAAGCTGCCGGAGAGGGCATTCTGTAAGGGTCTAACGCATGAATATTGCGACCTGTTGGCAATACTCCCGGCCCATCTCTTAACAAATCTCCTCCGGGGGCGGGTGGAATATATTCCCCATTTAAACCCCGTAATAAATTCGTTAATTCATCGGTCGTTTGCAGTAATAAATCTCGAAGAATTTGGGCTTTTAGGTCATTTTTTTCGAGAACTTTTCCCTCAAAATAAGCCTGAAGATAGGAGTCTAACGCTTCTTCTGTAGGGGCTTCTCCGAGTGTATGTAAGCCCGATGAAAACAAACGTTGTTCAACAATTTGTAAGTATTCATAAACGTTGATAAAATAGCGGGATAAAGACTCAACACTAAACATTCTGGCTGTTTCAGGGCTAAACTCAATTCCCAATTTTTTCGCATCTACAAACGGACAATCAACCTCTAAACCTGTATCGACAATTTTTTTAGAAATTGCTTCTTGTAACGCTGAATTTTTCTGCGGGTCTTCTCGATATTCTGCAATTAAATCTCGCAGTGAAACCAATTCTTTATAGAGTCCAGCCCGACTGTAGGGGGGAACATTATGAGAGATTAAAACCCCATAACCCCGACGTTTTGCTAAGATCGATTCTGAGGGATTATTAGCAGCGTAAATATACAGATTTGGCAGATTTCCCAGTAAAATATCTGACCAAGAATAGCCTGTATTTCCTAACGGAGAACCGGGCAACCATTCAACAGTCCCGTGCATTCCAAAGTGAACAATAGCATCAGCTTTAAATTCATTTTGCAGCCATTTATAATAGGCAACATATTGAGGATGAGGCGTTAAATCTCGTTCAAACATTAACCGCATGGGGTCGCCGGAAATGCCTAAAGGCGGCTGAACTCCTATCCAAATATTACCGAGTTGAACACCGCCAAGATGGAAATCTTCGCCATCGGTTTTAATGCCTGTCCCGGTTAAAGATTGCCATTGTTTTTCGACGCGAGTTGTGAATAAATAGCCCAACCATTTATCTAAAGTTTTGAGATTAACAATATTTCTCTTTTTTCCGTTCTGTTTAGCTAAAATTCCGGTAATATCTTCGTCGGCTTCTTTAACTTTTTTAATTAATTCTTCCCCATCTTCAGGAATTTCACCAACGGTATAACCCTGTTCTTTTAATGCCTTTAAAAACTTAATCAAACTGCGGGGAACGTTTAATAATGCTGCCGTCCCCGTCGCCCCATAACCAGGAGGAAAACCATACAAAATAATTGCTATTTTACGTTCAGAAGTAGGTTTTTTTCTTAAGTTAATCCAGTTTTTTACTCGTCCGGTTAACCGTTTAACTCGTTCAGGAATAATATAGATATTTTCTCCGACTAAACCCCCCAAAGGAACCGTATCAATTGCCCCATCAAGTTCGGGTAAAGCATAAAGAACAACACTTTGTAAACCGCCAATTCCTTGACGAGTCCAAGAATAAATATCTTGAATGAGTAAAGGGGCTGCTATTAAATAGGGAATATTCTTAGCGATGAGGATTTTTTTAGCAATATCAACCTGTCTTCCTGCTTCCATTGAACCTGCGGGGCCACCAACTAATGGAAAGCCAATCGTAGAGACAATGGCATCGACTTCAACGGCTTCTTTTGACAGCGATAATGTTTCAATATTACCCTGTTGACGTTGTTGGGTTTCATAGGCAGTTGTCATCCAATCTCTAACTGCGACATGACCTTCAACGCCGTTAATAAATATGGGTAAAGGGATTAATCCTGCTTGTTCAAAATAACGAATTAACTGGGGGATATAGGGTTGTTTGGTAATAACGTGTTTACGATACAGTAAAATTCCGACAACCCCAGAATTTGGACTCGTTTTTTGTTGATACCAGTCTAAATATTGTTTGGGAGATTCAAAATAACCTTGATAGTCTGGATGAAGTAAACCCATATTAGGCGTTTCAATTGGAGGCGGAATTTCTCCAATTTTTAAAGCTAAATAGTTTTCGGCAATTGTCCAAAACATCGCCGCAACATTTTCTGTTCCGCCTGCATTCCAATAGCCGTAAATAATTAACCAATTGCGGAGGTCTTGAACTTTTTTAACCGGAACAAATTTTAACAGTTTCGGCCCTGTTTTCAGAAAGCTAATATATCCGGCGAGTTTATCTTCTTCTCGCCCACTGGAAAATTTACTGAGAATAAACTGCACAGGTTTCGGCATTCCTTTCGGTTTATCACCGATTTTAAACGCCCCAATTTGAGTTAAACTCATCAATTCTAAGGCTGATTCAAAGACTAAACGAATGGGAATATTTTGCACTCGTTCCCGCAACCATAATACTTGGTCATAATCAAATAATAAACTCGCAAAAAACACATCCGCCTGTTGCAGGGCCGCCTCTACTGTGTCTGGTTCGCTGTTGAGGGCGCGATCGCTAAAAATGTCAATTTTTAACTCTTGACAGCGCTCAGAGGCTAAATGAGCCGCCTGACGGTACAAATCAGCGTTAAAAGATTCAAACCCAGCAATTAATACAATCCGTTTCATAGCCCCAAGTTGCTCACTCTGTTCAGATTGATATTTTAATGATAAATGTTTTTTGGCAACATTAGACTAATTTTCGGAATCTATACTGTTGTCCTTGATAATAGATCCCGGATAGATTATATCTCTCCTCTAGTTTAGCGGATAACAAAAATGGTTTCTTCATCAGCACTTACCTGATTTAATTCAATGTCTGCGATCGCAAACTTATCCCCAAGCACAGGTTGAGTATTTATTGGTGGATAATAATAGCCGCGATCGCGAGTCACAAAATATTGTACAATTAAACCATAATATTTTATCGGCTAACATTGGCTTACGATAACCTTTGTAAACGGCTTGCAGAAGAATCTCCGGCTACTTTTGCTCAGTGGTTACTGGGAACGAACCCCGGAACGATTCAAGTTCTTAAAACTGAACTGAGTCTTGAACCGATTAGTGCAGATGCTATCACATTTTTACAAACATCCGAGCAAATTTTGCATCTAGAATTTCAAACTCAACCCACTTCTGAACCGCCTTTACCGTTGCGGATGTTGGACTATTGGGTGAGGCTTTACCGCAAATATCGCCGTCCCATTCAACAGTTTATTATCTTTCTGCAAGCCACAACTTCTGAAGTGGTTTTTACCGAAGAATTTGTCACAGAAACCACCCGACATCGTTATCGAGTTATTCGGATGTGGGAACAAAACCCCGCTATTTTTCTCAATGATAGGGCGTTGTTACCCTTAGCCCCCCTAGCAGAAACCAATTCCCCAGAAACGTTGTTAACCCAAGTGGCGGCAGAAGTGGCTAAAATTGAAGCAATAGAACAGCGTCGAAATGTCTTAGCCGCAGTTCAAATTATTGCGGGTTTAAGATATGACAAAACGCTGATTAAACAATTACTCCGGGAGGATATTATGCGAGAGTCTGTGATTTATCAAGACATTCTGCAACAAGGAGTTCGTCAAGGAGTTCAACAAGGGCGAGGAGAAGGAGAAGCGAGTTTAATTATTCGTTTATTAACTCGTCGCTTTGGTGAACTTTCTCCAGAAGTTATACAACGTATTCGCAGTCTATCTTTACCTCAGTTAGATGCTTTGGGTGAGGAATTATTAGATTTTACTGAGATTGCGGAAGTCGTCACTTTTCTTGAAGAGTTTCCCTCAGAAAATGCCAGCTAAATGAGATAGTTTTACTCAATTTTGACACCTTCGATATCGGCTTCGGCTGACTCATCCAACTGCCGTAATTTTTCTAACTTTTCTGCGTTTTTTCCCATAAACCTCGACCATTGGCTTATAACATTCGACAGACAATATTCCTAAATGCTTCGGGGTTTGCTTGTCGTATGTAACGCCGCGTCTACTGTGTCTGGTTCGCTGTTGAGGGCGCGATCGCTAAAAACGTCAATTTCTAAATCCTGACAGCGCTCAGAGGCTAAATGAGCCGCCTGACGGTACAAATCAGCGTTAAAAGATTCAAACCCAGCAATTAATACAATCCGTTTCATCGCTCTAACCTGCAAAAATTCTTTATGTTTCCCTCGGAATTTTAATTGTATACTGAGAACAGTTCAGATTGAATGAAGCTTCCCCATCTATTCTACGAATTTTGCGTTGTATCGCTGAAGCATCTACTGTTAAAATTGTGATTCAAGAGTATCAATAGACCGCGACAATTACCTGGAATTTTCGCAGAGAGATCAATATGTTTCCAGAACCCCATTCTGTTGTGCTTTCTGTTGTTGTTCCTTGTTATAATGAGGAACCTAATCTAGACTCTCTTTTTGAACGATTAGTGACCGTCCTTGAACCCCTAGATCTAACCTATGAAATTGTCTGTGTCAATGATGGGAGTCGAGATCAAACACTCAAGGGTTTAGTTGAACATCATCATCGAAACCCTAATATTAAAGTTGTCAATTTTTCCCGAAATTTTGGCAAAGAAATTGCCCTAACAGCCGGAATTGAATATGCGACGGGACAGGCTATTGTTCCCATTGATGCAGACTTACAAGATCCCCCGGAATTAATCGGAGAATTAATCAAAAAATGGCGGGAAGGTTATGATGTGGTTTATTGTAAACGGCGATCGCGTCAAGGTGAAAGTTGGCTGAAAAAACTAACAGCAAATGCCTTTTACCGAGTGATTGAAAAGATGACATCAGTTGCAATTCCTCGGGATACTGGAGATTTTAGATTAATGGATCGACGAGTGGTAGACGCCTTAAAACAACTCCCAGAAACTCATCGGTTTATGAAAGGTTTATTTGCTTGGGTGGGCTTTCAACAAACCTTCATAGAATATGATCGCCCTCCCCGTTTTCAAGGAACAACAAAATGGAACTATTGGAAACTGTGGAATTTAGCCATTGAAGGAATTACATCCTTTAGTTCAATGCCTTTGAGAGTTTGGAGTTACTTAGGCTTATTCATCTCTTTACTGGCTTTTGTCTACGGATCATTTCTGATTATTAGAACTTTAATTTTAGGGATTGATGTTCCGGGTTATGCTTCTTTGATGGTGGCTATCTTATTTTTAGGCGGAATTCAACTTTTAACATTAGGAATTATTGGAGAATACCTCAGTCGTGTTCACGATGAAGTCAAAAGACGCCCTCTGTATCTTGTGCGAGATTGTTATGGATTTGATACAGTTTCCCAACAAAATTTATCTTCAGAAATCGAGTCAAAACCCGTCAAATATCAATAAATTAAACTCGCAAGTTGTCAGCCATTTCAATCACTCAATAAAAAATTTTTCAGCCCATAATAAAGGATGAAAATGAATGTTTAAATTTAAAAAAGGAATCATTTTCCTGACTCTAATCTGTATCTTTGCAACAGCTATCGCCGTTTATCTATTGGGAGGACTAGACCCCGAAAAAATACAAATATGGTTACAAAAAGCTGGCATTTGGGCGCCAGTTATTTATATTATCGTTTATACATTAGCGACAATTCTTATCCTCCCCTCAACCGCTTTAAACTTAACAGGAGGCGCAATCTTTGGCCCCTGGTTGGGAACAGTTTGGACAAGTATTGCAGCAATTATCGCTGCCATTATCGCCTTTACCTTTACGCGAACAATTGGCCGAAATTGGGTCGCTAAAAAACTCACGGGACGATGGCAAGCGATGGATGCAGAAATGCAACAGGGGGGACTCTTTTATATGTTTGCCATTCGTTTATTACCGATTATTCCCTATGGCTTAGTTAACTTTTCTGCGGGTTTAACTTCAGTTAGTTATAAAGATTATATCATCGGTACAATGTTAGGAACAATTCCCGGTGTTTTACCCTTTGTGATGTTAGGAAGTACGGGATTAAAAGCCTTAAGAACTGGGGATGTGTTACCCTTAGTTGGGGCTTTAAGTTTAACCGGAATGCTGGTAGGTGGAGCCACTTGGTATCGCAGACGCCGCAGCCCTCCGCCTCAAATTTTACAAGAAATAGAGCGATCGCAATCTGTTCATTTATCCGATGAGGATTAACATCTATTTAACTGAATCTTCCGTTCAAGATATTGTTTTTCACCCATAAATATTTATTCAGATATCATGTCAAATTACAATCAATTCTCATTCTTGTTCAAAAAAAATCAAGGGTTGAATCACCCAAAAATTATTGAATTTGGAGCGATTTTATTTTTAGGACTAATAGCACTCTTTCTGAATTCAAGAATGATTCGAGATGGAGTGAATGGACTCGGTGATTTATTTTGGCATTTAACTTGGGTTCAGCATTTTTCTCAACAAATTGCCGAAGGAATTTTGTATCCCCGATGGATAGCAGGAACAAACTATGGATATGGTAGCCCAACTTTTGTATTTTATCCTCCCCTCGCTTATTATATTGGTTCGGTGTTTAAACTCATCGGATTAGATATAGAACAAACCTTCTCAGCATTATTCACCTTAGCTATCTTTTTATCGGGTTTAAATTTCTATATTTTTGCTCGCAGTCAATGGGATAAAATCCCGTCTTTAGTCGGTGCTTTAGCATTTATGAGCGCTCCTCCCGTCGCTCGAATTTTAAGTTTTGGAGGCTTAACAACCGCCTTTGCAACTGCTCTCATTCCTCTGGGTTTATATCTTACCAATCAGTCAATTACTAAACCTAAATGGAGAATTGCTTTAGTTTTCTTTTGGGCAACACTAGCCTTGACGCATCTACCCAGTTTACTGTTATATACTATCATTTGGTTTATCTATACTTTATTTTTATTCCCTCAACATCCCTGGAAATCCGTTCTGGCTACTCAGGTTTCTGCGGGGATAGGATTTGGTTTAGTTTGTTTCTACTTAATTCCTGCCATTCTTGAACAATCTCTCATCAATATTGACTATATGACAGATGTAAAAGGGGGATGGTATGAAAATATGTTAGGCAGTTCTAGCTTGCCCATTTTCCCCATTGGAGAAATTAAAGATCTCAATTATGCTTTTGTGCATCAATCTGTTAATATATTAATCGGTTTTAGCCTGCTTTTAATCTTTTGTTTAAGCCAAGCAAAAATCATCCGTAAAGCTTTATTTTGGTTTGCTTTTATTGGAGTTATTGGCTTTTTAATGAGCCGATTATCTGCACCCATTTGGGCAATCAGTTCAACGCTGCAAAAAGTACAGTTTCCCTATCGATTAATTATGATCTATAGCTTTGGAGGAGCAGCCTTATTCGGATTAACGGCGAATGGACTATTGCAAAAACGAGGATGGATTAAAATTTTCCCCTTAGCTTTACTGATCGTTCTTTTAATCTTGAATCTCAAATACACTTATCGTTTATCGCGATCGCTTCCAACGACTCAAAATCCCGGACGTGGGGTCATTCCTAATTTAGAATACCTCCAAACCATTATCAACGATCCTTTTACCGACAAATTAACCGATGTTGGAGAATATCGCCCCCTATTACCCGATGGAAGTTCACCCCCTGTTCCGATCATCAATCAACCTCAAGTTTCCGTTGAAAATGGAGAAGCAGAAGTAACCATAGATGATTGGGGAAGTTACTCTCGAAAATTCACCGTTGCAGCCGAAACTCCTTCTTTAATTAGAATCAGAACCTATCATTATCCCGCTTGGCATTTGTCCGTAAATCAAGAAGAAAGACCAATTGATATTGCTGAGGATAGTACCATGCAATTTGAACTGGAACCGGGTTCGTATCAGATAGAATTGCAATATCGCCAGTGGACTAAAGCATTAGTTTTGGGTACAGGTTTGAGTGTTGCCAGTGCTGTGGCTTTTATTATCTTTTCCCTGTTTAATTTCAAGACAAAATCCCCTCTAAATTGAATAGTTCAATGAATAACATTAATATTTCAGTGTTTTCACTGATGCGGCGAAACAGTTTCTAGGTTTAGACTAAAGACATCAACTGACCTACTCAAAGGAACGTGAGTCATGGATGAAATTGTTAGAAAATTAGCTGGAATTGGTTTACCTGCTGTTGTTTTATTGATAGCAATGTCGATAACCGGATTAACTGGGACTGCTGCTATTACTGCTGCATTAGCCATGTTAGGGCCGGGTGGAATGATTGGCGGAATCGTATTATTAGGAATTATTGGACTCGCCTCTGATGCCCTGACTAAGTATGGTTTAGAAGCTTTGCTTTTAGGCGTTTATCAGCAACGAGTTATCAATGGTGAAAGCAAGACAAACCTATGTCAAGAGATTGATAACTTACCCATTTCTAGAGATATTAAATTAATTTTAAATAATTCAATATTTTCCGAGACTAATTGATACTCTGACGCTTGATTAACTCTGTTTTGGGGATGGGGCGGGTTTTTTGAATTCAGTAATGAATGTCAAAGATGGTCTAGAACCCGCCCCTACAGAATCATGATTGATTACTCGTTTTGACCGAACATTTGCAGATAAAGTCCGACCTTCTGAACCGCAACTTTTAACGCTTCATTAATGGGTAAACGCTGATGACCAAACCCGGGTTCTAAACTGGCTATTTGTTGAGAAATATCAGCAAAATTGGGCGGATGAACGGTTTTTTGATTGATTAAAACTTGAGTTTGTGCGACAATATCAGGCATCGCTGCTTTATGACGAACACAAGCGGCTAACTGAACCTCTCCTGACTTGGATGTTACCGTCGCAAACCCAAATAATCGACAAATTGTAGGGCGCCAAAGATAAACTTGACAGCGACCATTTCCCATCACAAACGGGTCAGTTTTGTAAAAGATACATTGCCCTTGAAAATCAGACTCCTCCGCCTGTAGAAGCCACTGGTCAACCTCTCCCCGTTGAAACAATTCCAACACCAGAGGTAACATTTCTAAGGGTGTCGCTTCAACATTCGGATTTTCACAACACCAACCGCATCCAGTCGGACAATGGAGTTGAGTTTCAGTCTGAAAGGTTTCTATATCTTGGTCAATTTGTCTGTATGACTCCATCACCTGCGCGGCGATATCTAGACTCATAAAATTTTTACAGAGGTTGAAGAGAAATAAGGTGAATAAAATTAATTATTATTACAGCAGATGTAAGTTCGAGATGGAGAAAAACAGTAACCAGTAATCAGTTTTTACAGCTAGTAGTTATCAACTATTAATAAGAGCTGTTTTCTGTTACCGATAACTGGTTACATCAGAGTATTTACATCACAGGTGTAAAACGTTCTTTTTCAGGAACTTCTGTGTACTCTGCAACAATTTGGCGGAATTCATCCCCATCAATCGTTTCTTTCTCAATCAATAAATCAACCAAACGATCAATCACGACACGATTTTCCCGAATGATTTGACAAGCTTGCTGGTAGCAATGATCAGCAATCTCTTTAATTTGACTATCAATGCGAGACGCAATCCGATTAGAGTAGTCGGTACGGGTGGCAAAATCACGGCCTAAGAAAACTTCGCCCTGTTGAGACTCTAGCGACAACGGCCCTAAATCCGACATTCCGTAACGAGTCACCATCTGCCGCGCCATGCCTGCAACCTGTTGTAAATCGCCGCCTGCGCCTGTTGTTACTTCCGCATCCCCAAAAATGACTTCTTCTGCGGCTCGACCCCCCAAGGCGCCTGTAATGCGTGCCATAATTTGCGCTCGTGAAATTAAACCTTGTTCTTCATCGGGCATAAACCAGGTTAAACCGCGAGCTTGACCCCGAGGAATCAGAGTCACTTTTTGAACCGGATCATGATGTTTGACCAAAGTACCCACAATTGCATGACCGATTTCATGGTAAGCAATTAACCGCTTGCTCTTCCCATCAATTAACGGAGTGCCTTCCATCCCGGCAACGACCCGATCCACCGCATCATCAATTTCTGGCATTGTAATCGCTTCTTTACGGCGACGAGCGGTTAAGATAGCAGCTTCGTTGAGGAGGTTCGCCAAATCAGCCCCCGTAAAGCCAGGAGTCCGACGAGCGATCGTCTCTAAGGACACTTCCGGGCTGAGTTTTTTATTACGAGCGTGAACTTCTAGAATTTCTAAACGACCTTTGATATCGGGAGCATCAACTGTTACCTGACGATCAAAACGGCCAGGACGTAATAAAGCGGAGTCGAGAACGTCAGGACGGTTGGTTGCAGCGATGATGATAATACCTGTATTACCTTCAAAGCCATCCATTTCGGTGAGTAACTGGTTGAGGGTTTGTTCGCGTTCATCGTTTCCTCCACCAATTCCGGCACCCCGTTGACGACCAACGGCATCAATTTCATCAATAAAGATAATACAAGGAGCGGTTTCTTTTGCTTTTTTAAACAGGTCACGCACCCGAGAAGCGCCGACTCCGACAAACATTTCCACAAATTCTGAACCCGAGATGCTAAAGAAGGGAACTCCGGCTTCTCCGGCGATCGCTTTAGCTAAGAGGGTTTTACCCGTTCCAGGAGGGCCGACTAACAGCACACCTTTGGGAATGCGGGCGCCAACTGCGGTAAAGCGTTCGGGTTTTTTCAGGAAGGTGACAACCTCTTGAAGTTCTTCTTTGGCTTCTTCGACTCCAGCAACATCATCAAACAGGACTCCTGTTTTGGCTTCCATCTGGAACCGCGCTCTGGACTTGCCAAAGTTCATGGCTTGACCGGGGCCACCCGGAACGTTGTTGGAACGACGGAACAGGAAAAATAAGCCTGCAATTAGTAAAATTGGGAAGACGAGATTACCGAGTAATCCCCAAATTGCCCCATCATTGCGAGGAGGATGGGTATCAAAGCTAATTTGGGTATCTCGCAGGCGAGAGATTAATTCTGGTGTGTTATTGGGTAAGTCCACCCGCAACCGTTGTACACGGTTATCAAGTTGGGGATCAACGGCTTCGACGATCGCGGTTCGACCTCCATCATAAAGGTCAACGCTAGTGACACGACCAGCTTCTAAGTAGTCTAGGAAACGACCATAACTCATGCGAGTGCTGGCTGTGTTGTTACTCATGTCGGTCGCAGCAGGGCTAAATGCTCCCTGCCAGAGGAAAAACCCGATGACTAACGCTGGTAATGTCCAAAGTAGTATCGTTCTCCACGTTGTTTTCATAAATTAAGTTGCCTCTGATCTTGTTAAACCTATTGTGTCAAACCACAGTGCGGGTGAACTGCTGGCTGGATTATTCATAATCTTAATTAAATTTAACGTAAATCACGCTGATCGATCAACTACAGAGATCTCTCCTCGTGATAAAGTGGCTCACTAAGGGAGAGGAGAGGATCAAAAAGACAGAGGCTTGGTGATCAAGGTTGAGATAACACCCTGGGGTTCGACGTACTCAACAAGCTCGACAGAGAAAACGCAACAGGGCTGATTGCCCACTCATCTACTTCTACTATTTTCACCCTTGCTGATGTTTGACTGGATTTGTAGGTCTAGGCCCCTAGCCTGAATTTTTAACAGTCCGATTCGGTTGAACTTCAGATTCTCCGTCTATGTGAAAATGTTATGCGTGTAAATGGTATAGAAATCGGGCATTATAATCTTGAGTTTGCGTGAGGTAATTTGTTCTAATGCAAAGTAATAAACAACCAGTCGGACAGCCCGCAGTCGCTCCCAATGCTATTGTCAACCGACAAGCAACGACCAACAATCGGAGAACCATTCTCAGTGTTGACTTGGGACGGACATCTACCAAAGCTTGTGTCAGTCGGAACCCCAATGAAGTGGTATTCATTCCCTCTAATGTCGCACAACTAACCGTTGAAAAAGCCCGAGGCGGTGGGTTTGAGTCTCGAGATACCGATCCGTTGTTGGATCTATGGTTAGAGTATCGCGGAGATGGTTATGCAGTCGGTCAACTGGCGGCTGACTTTGGGGCTAACTTGTTTGGTGGAGATACAACTGATAGTCCCTCGAAAGTCGATGATGCCCTGATCAAGACTTTTGCTTGTGCTGGATATTTTCAAATCAAAGGCGATGTTGATGTGGTCTTGGGTTTGCCTTTCTACTCTCAAGAGCAGTTTGAACGAGAAAAAGAACAGATTATCAGTTTGTTAACCGGACCCCATGTTCTGCTGTTTAGAGGCGAACAAATCACTATAGAGATTAAGAGTGTACGGGTGATGCCTGAAGGCTATGGTAGCTTGATTTGGTGTGAGGCTCAAAAAAGCAAGGAAACTCCCAATTTTGCCGATTTATCCGTAGCTATTGTTGATGTAGGACACCAAACAACGGACTTTTTGACGGTTGACAGTTTCCGCTTTGCTCGTGGGGTTTCCAAGAGTGAAGTGTTTGCGATGAGCAAGTTTTATGCAGAAGTAGCAGCAAAAATTGAAGGAGCAGACAGTCAATCTTTATATCTGTTAGAAGCCGTTCATCGTCCCGCAGGTCAACGCTTCTATCGTCCTCTTGGCTCCGCTAAACCTGCGAATTTAGATGAGATTGTACCCGAGTTACGCAAAAAATTCGCTCAAGAACTCTCTTCTCGTTTAGTGAAATGGCTCCCGGAACGAATTACAGATGTCGTCTTGACCGGTGGCGGGGGCGAGTTTTTCTGGGAAGATCTTCAACCTCTACTCAAACAAGCTCAACTTAGAGCGCATTTAGCTCAACCCGCTCGCAAGGCGAATGCTTTAGGTCAATTTGTCTACGGCGAAGCTCAACTGGTGAAGCGATAACTTCCTCGACTCAACCCGCCCCGGCTCAAGCCCTTAGTTGTTCGGTGTTAGGCTTTGCCTAAATGAACCGGAAACAGCAGACAAACAGGGCGGGCTGAATACTGAAGTCTCGGCGGAATTCTGATACACTGAAACCAATTGGCTTTGAGTCAAGGCTTCGATCGTGATTGCTTGCAGCTTGTGGCTGTAAACTTCAATCAGAAAGGGGAATTTAGATACAAGTCCTTGTCGGTGGTCAATTAAGCTGGGTGCGCTCTAAAAATCTGCATCCCCGATTTGGAATCTTGCAGGCAGAAACTTTTAACTTGAATTATGTTCCGGCCTAATAAAAAACTCACTCAGTCCGTTACGTTTACAACCGAAGATGCTGCCGATCAAGCTTTATGGGAAGCGATCGAAAAAGAGCTATCTCTGACGAAATATCAGACGTTTAGTAATCTCTGCAAGCAAGCCCTTTGGCAATTTCTGTTTGTCTCAGAGTCCCCCGCTACTCCACCCAGCTTATCATCGATGCCAGCTATGCCTGTCAGTTCTCCAAAGTTTGAAGAACAAATTACTCAACTTCAGAAGCAGCTTTCTCATTTAGAACATCAAATGTTAGCTTCTGAAGAAACTCGTTTTGAACAGCTTCAACGTCAATTAACTCAAATGACTCAACAGCTTGCTCAGTTACAAGTAGCTGTTACTTTACAACCGAGTTCACCGACTCCTGAAGCTGTTGTTACTCAAACGCCTCAACCTCCATCCATTCAACCTGTCGCGGAACCTGTCCAACCCGAAGAAAAGCCTACCCCTCAGCAAGAGTCCGATCCGGTTTTGCAGCGTTTGAGTTCACTGATTGATGACTTTTAGATCGGAATCGGACTGCTTGACTGACTCGGGAGAAATTTAGCTTACTGACGTTTACTGCCGGCTTTCTTTTTAGAAGCTTTTTCGGCTTTTTTAGCGGCTTTTTCGGCGGCAATTTTAGCTAAACGTTCTTGTTCTTTCTCTTCTTCTATTTTATCCAAATAGTAGTGATAATCGCCCAAATAAGTGCGAAACTCTCCCTCTCGAATTTCTACAATTTTGTTCGCAGCTTTAGAAATAAAATAACGATCGTGTGAAACAATAATCACGGTTCCGTCATAGCTTTGTAAAGCCTCCTCTAGCATCTCCTTAGCCGGGATATCTAGGTGATTGGTCGGTTCATCTAAAATTAGCAAATTAACGGGTTGTAGCAGCATTTTAGCTAACGCTAATCGCGCTTTTTCTCCTCCGCTCAAAGCACCGACTTTCTTAGCAACCGTTTCTCCACTAAATAAAAAACGACCCAAAAGCGTTCTGACTTCCTCGTTTTTCCAGTCGGGAACTTCATCATGGATCGTATCAAGAACCGTTTTATCTAAGTCTAAAGCTTCCGCTTGATTTTGTTCAAAATAACCCGGAATAACGTTATGTTTCCCTAAGCTAACTTGACCTTCACTCGGCTGTTCTAATCCCATAATTAGACGCAGAAGTGTTGATTTTCCACAACCATTCGGCCCTAAAAACGCAATGCGATCGCCTCGTTCTACAGATAAATCTGCTCCCAAAAATAGAATTTTATCATCATACATATGGACGAGATCTTTAATCTCAACTACACTTTGACCACTTCGAGGTGCCGGAGGAAAGTGAAATTTTAAGGTTCTTAACGCCCCAGTAGGTGCTTCAATTCGTTCTATTTTTTCCAGTTGCTTTTCACGGCTTTTCGCTTGCGTACTCCTTGTGGCACTGGCTCGAAATCGATCAACAAAAGCCTGTTGTTTTTCAAGTTCTTTTTGTTGGCGTTCGTAGGTCGTCAGTTGTGCCGCTTGTGCTTCAGCTTTCTGATCAATATAAGCAGTATAGTTTCCTAAATAAACCGTCGAAACACCCCGTTCCGTTTCGACAATTTGAGTACAGAGACGATCTAAAAATTCTCGGTCATGGGAAACAATCACCATCGGCGTTGTTAAGCCTTTGAGATAGGTTTCTAGCCACTCAATGGTTTGTAAATCGAGATGGTTTGTCGGTTCGTCCAGGAGCAGCAAATCTGGCTTTTGAAGGAGGATTTTTCCTAAACTCATTCGCATTTGCCAACCGCCACTAAAGGCGCTCACGAGGCGATCGCCATCTTCCGATTCAAACCCCATTTCGGGTAAAATTTTCTCAATTTGCGCTTCTAAAGCATAGCCATGAATGCCTTCAAATTGGCGTTGTAGGCGATCAAGTTTCGTAATCAGAGAATCAAGTTGATCGGGACTAGCCGTTTCCATGTCTCGTTGGACATGAGCCAGGGATTCTTGAATTTTATTCGCTTCTACAAATACCGTCCAAAATTCTTCACGAACCGTGCGAGTCGGATCTACTTCAAATTCTTGAGTCAGATAGGCAATATTCAAGCTAGCAGGACGAATCACCTGTCCCGAAGTGGGTTCTGTCTCACCTGCAATAATTTTGAGTTGGGTCGTCTTACCTGCTCCGTTGACCCCCACCAACCCAATCCGCTCTCCAGGTTTGACTTCCCAGTTGACATCTTTGAGAATAACCCCAGTGGGGTAAATTTTACTGATATGTTCGAGTCGCAGCATCAGGTATTGTCCAAGACAGCAAGGTTAATATGCAGAGGACGTAACCCCGGCATTTAGGTATCATACATTTTTCAATCAAACCCATCTTAACAAAAATTAACCCCCTTATTACAGTTATCAGTGAACAGTAACCAGTAACCAGTGATTGTTCACTCTAAACTCGCTTGATAGACTTCCGCCGCCTGTTGAACAATCGCTTTAAGATTTTCCGCTTCCCAGGGCTTAGTGACACATTGAAAAATTTGAGCCGCCTTCAAAATTTCCGGGTCATCTTCTAGAGCATCTTCAGAGTAACCCGTCAGCAGAATCCGAATCGTATTAGGGAAGCGATCGCTAATTTTGCTCAAAAATTCAATCCCAGTCATTTCAGGCATACTCTGATCCGAAATAATAATAGCCATTTCTCCTTCCGCATCTATAATTTTCATCGCGGTGGCTGGACTATCGGCAAGAAAAATCGGGAATTGACGGCGAAATGTTCTGTAGATCAGATCGAGGTTATCCTGCTCGTCATCAACCACCATGAGCTTGAGTTTAGATTTAGACATCTCTAGATTTGGCGATCGCACTCTTTAGCGTTGAATTGCTGGCTGATTCCAGGTACAGGTCAAGCTCAACTTTCTTACAAAGAAAAGCATAGAAGCGCAACCTGTACTCATTTTTGTTTTGTCTTCTAACCTATCATATATTTTCTGTCCCCTCTGCATCTGCTACCTGAACAATCCTGGCTCTAACAACGAACTGAAAAGAACGAGGCTGGAGAATTATTGAGTCAACCCAACAGAAATTCACAGGCGACTGGTTTCCATTGTCTGAGTTTTGAGAAACTCAGTGTTAACACCTGACTCACGAGTCAGAGCAATCTTTCCAGTCCGAGCAATTTCCCGAATCCCAAAGCGACTCAGCACTTGAATAATCGCAACCATTTTTCCAGGATCTCCGGCGACTTCCACCGTAAGAGTGTTTTCCCCAATATCAACAACTCGCGCTCGGAAAATTTGAGCGAGTTCAATAATTTCTGAACGCATGGCACTGCCATTGCAGTTAATCTTCAGTAGCATCAACTCCCGTTCAACACAGGGAATTTCAGTAATATCCTGGACTTTGAGGACATTAATCAGTTTATAGAGTTGTTTGGTAATCTGCTCGATAATCCGATCATCTCCCGAAACGATCATTGTAATTCGAGAGATCCCGCTTTGTTCAGCAGGACCGACTGCCAGACTTTCAATATTAAAACCCCGACGTGCAAATAAACCCGCAATGCGAGTTAGAACACCCGCTTCATCTTCTACTAAAACAGAAAGAGTATGTTTCATCTTGAATTACCAAAAATTGCTGCACACGCCCCTACCTTTAGGTATGGGGATACTAGGTTTGGAAAATGCTATAATAATTCTACTGGCCGGGTATTCAACCAGTTGAAAAACCCAGCATCTAATCGATGCAATGAACCTTGAAAACTTAAGGTATGGGGTTCTTGCCAGGAATGCTTTGGCAAGATAAAACCTTAAAGCACCAAGTACAGAGAATCAAGCATTTTTTTCTCAAGTACGGTAGGGCATACCGAAACTATCTCTGAAATGGGATGAACGACTGGGGAGACGAACCCCTCTGGGGCAGATTGGGAAACCAGCTTGCTGTAAGGGTTGTCAATGAATCAGTAATCCAAAACCGCTCGTGTTTGGAGAATCCCCTTTCTTTAGAAATGGGGAGTATGTCAAATTAGGCTGCGCTCGACGAGATCAACTCACCTCAAAACTTGAGCTTGATCAACAATCTGCATCTCTCGATTTTATCGAAAACCTTTCACCAGTTTTCAGGAATTTAACAGTTCTAGCAAAAGCTAGGTAAAAGGCAATCATGCGCTCATTGAAATGCAAGATCTAATTTTGAAACAGCCCTGGCGTGTAGGGGCGGGTTTTACAAAGATTGAGGTGACGGACTCACAATCTGATCAACCCCCCAAATGAGTGACCCATTTTTTGAGGGATTAGGAATGAGGGATTGGGATAATAGTACCATCTGACCCAAACTCCCAACCCCAAATCCCTAACACCAGTCATTGCTGAATCTTGTTTAGCCAGAAGTCTCGGGTTTGGGAACTTCCTCCGTTTTCATCACCACTCGCAACAGAGGCGGAGCTACAAAGGTCGTGAGAATCACCATTAAAATAATGGCAACATCTAAAGCCGGTGACAACGCCCCACTATCAGAACCCACAGCAGCAAACACCAGTCCAACTTCACCTCGAGGAATCATTCCCACACCAATCGCCAAGCGGTTAACTTGAGGTAAACCAAAGACACTCCAACCCGAAACCACCTTCCCAATCATGGCAACTATAATCAGAAAAGAGGCAATAATTAAACCTTCACGGTTTTCGGGTATGGCGGGGTTAAGCACACTCAAGTCCGTTTTCGTTCCCACCGTCACAAAGAAAACTGGAACGATCACATCAGCAATCGGTATAATCAGATTCTCTAAATGTTGGTCTTCAATATCAGTCTCATCGAGAACTAAACCCGCCGCAAACGCCCCTAAAATCGCTTCTAGGTTAATCGCCGCCGCAATATAAGCTAGAATCAACGCCAACGTTAAAGCCGGAATCACCACTCTACCGCGAGTTTTGAGCTGTTTAGCCAGAGCAACAACAGTGCTGTTAAAAAAGCGACCAAGGAGAATTGCGCCCACCAGGAAAACGCTTGCACTAATAATCAGGTAAACCGCATTGAGAACATCAACTTCCCCGGTTTTCGCTAAACTGGCAACAACTGCTAGAACGATAATTCCTAAAATATCATCCATCACCGCAGCCCCCAGGATAATCTGACCCTCGGTAGACGAAAGTTGACCAATTTCTGCTAAAACCCGCGAGGTGATGCCAATGCTAGTCGCCGTTAAAGCTGCACCTGCAAAAATAGCTGCAATAGGGGGCGTATGAAAAATCAGGATTAAGCCGGCGGTTCCAGCAGCAAACGGAACTGTCACCCCGACAACCGCCACGAATAAAGACTGGATACCGACTTCGAGGAGTTGTCTGACGTCGGACTCTAATCCAATTTCAAACAATAAGATAATTACCCCTAATTCAGCGAGAACCGAAAGGACTTCGCTAGTCGCTTCATAGGTGGCTTGAGCGGCTTGAGGGTCTAACGCCGTTGTCGCTTGCAAAATGGTCATAATCAGGGAGCTAGTGTGATCCCCATTTTCAGGAAACACCACTAAATGCAGGGCAGACACCCCGATCACCACACCACCAACCAGTTCACCCAGTACAGGCGGAAATCCTAACCAGTTAAAAAATTCTCCGCCGATTTTACTGGCCATGAAAATGGCAACTAAACTCAGCAACACCCCACACAAAATCCAGACGGATTCGGGTTCGGCAGATGCTTCTTCTGTCGCAGTTGCCAGTAAGGGGAGAATATCAAATAAGGGAATTGAAAACAGAGGGGAAAAACTCACCCCGGCAACGAGATCAATCATTCATTCCGCAGAACTCATCGTGTTTAGTCTAACTGAAGAAGGATCATTCAAGTTGACTCAACTAGAACACTCGATGCTTGAGACAGGGCATTTGGACACGCACTTGTTCCAGGCGAGTTGGTTGAATTTCTGCGATCGCCACTCCGGGTTTATCTCCGGCATCATCTAAAATCACACCCCAAGGGTCGATAATCATCGCATGACCGTGAGTGTAGCGCCGACCATAGTGATTTCCCGTTTGCGCGGGTGCAACGACGTAACAGGTGTTTTCAATGGCTCGGGCTTTCAGCAACACTTCCCAGTGATCTTTTCCGGTATAAGCCGTAAAAGCCGCCGGAACAAACAGAACTTGGGCGCCTTGATGGGATAAATGGCGATAAAGTTCAGGAAATCGGACATCATAGCAAACCGATAAGCCTAAATTTCCCAGTTCCTCGGACTGATAAACCGACGGTAACTGTTGACCTGCCATAACAGTAAAAGATTCGTGATAGGTATTACCATCGGGCAGGTTGACATCGAATAAATGCACTTTCTGATACCGAGCCAATTCATTGCCACTCGGATCAATCAGTAAAGCTGTATTATAAACTTTGTTATTTTCAGTCGGGACTGGAAACCCTCCCGCCAGTAACGTCACTTGAAAGCGTTGGGCTGTGGTTTTGAGGAATTTTTCAGTCTGTTGAGCGATTTCCGAGGCTTGAGAAGATTTTTCTTGCTCGTCGCCCATAAATGAAAAGTTCTCTGGTAAGCAGACTAACTCCGCCCCTCGACGCACGGCTAAATCGATTAACTCTTCTGCCTCAGCTAGATTCTTTTGTAGCTTGGGCAGACTTGTCATTTGAATTGCAGCAACAAGATAGGATCTCATAGAGCCAAAAACGACCTGGGGACAGTTAGCGAAAAACGATACTGACAACTACCGTTATCTCCAAACAGTATAACGGCAGATTCTGATTGAATTATCGAATCTTCAAGGGGGACTGAGGATCAATAAGGATCAATTTCGAGGGATCGAGTTCATCCCAGTGACAGGACAGACAAGATTTTGTTCCTCTTGATTTGAGGATTATTTCGATTTCCTCGCTCTCAGTCCCCCAGATATTCCTAGTATGACCGATTACGGTTTAGAGCGGGTGAAACAGAAGATCCGGGAAGAAACGATTGAATTCAATTAAGATTCCAGCCGTAATTGCAAACCACGCAGCCGCTAATACAGGTGCCGTTGAGAGATAGGTGAGAAAATTCTTCATGGGATTATATCTCCTTTTGAAAGGTATTCAAACAGAACAGTTGATAGGCTCAAGCCCAATTAGCGGGGTGAAACCGTGATTTCGTTATCGTTGGCAAACATTTCGCCAGAAGTTGCTTGCTTGAGTGCCGCTAAAGGCCAGATAAAGCCGCCTAGCATGAATTTGATTGCTACCGGAACGTCGATAATAATCTCTTTTTCGCCGGGGTCTTTGGTTGTTTTTGCGTATTGTAGGTAAGCCCGACCAACCCAACCAATCCATCCTGCAATATACAGGAATAAGATACTGGGAATCAAGAACTCACCAGCATGAGCGAGGCTACCATCTACAATCAAGTGAGGCAGACCATCTTCCCCACACAACGCTTGAGAATACCGCTCAAACCGTGCTTTAGCCAGATCCGGGTTTCCACTGTTGGCGATGGAAATCTTCGCCCGTTGCTGAAATGCTGAAGATTCCGAACAAGGGGTTAAGTTATACGCTGAAGCAGACGGCACAATACTGATCCACAAACCAAAAGCTAAAACTATAGCCAACAATCGTCGCATAGAACTGTTTCCTTTTGTTACAAAACAATAAGTTTTCTGTACAATTGTTTCAGACCGCTCGTTGAGAAGCCATCTGAATTCTTTCGAGCAAAGTACAAGACATCCTCGTGACAGACTCCCCCTGACCCTAATGAGGGTTTTGTGGGAGTTTCTTTTCCTACAGGATAAAGTTTTGGATGTCCTATGTGTTCAGGTTACGCTAAATGATTAAGCTACTAGAAGTAACCCAATCGTTTCAATCAAGAATTTATCAGTCAATGGCTACAGTTTTAGCAATTGAAACAAGTTGTGACGAAACCGGGGTCGCAATCGTAAAAAATCGTAAAGTTTGCAGCAACGTTGTGGCATCCCAAATTGCTATTCATCAAGAATTTGGGGGTGTTGTCCCGGAAATTGCCTCTCGACATCACCTCGAAGCCGTTAATCTTTTGATTGACCAAGCTTTAGGCCAAGCTGGACTCACCTGGACTGATATTGATGGCATTGCTGCGACCTGCGCCCCTGGGTTAGTGGGTGCTTTATTGATTGGGATAACCGCCGCCAAAACCCTAGCCCTATTACACCACAAGCCGTTTTTAGGCGTTCATCACCTCGAAGGCCACATTTATGCAACCTATTTAACTCAACCTGACTTAGAACCCCCTTTTCTCTGTTTGTTGGTTTCAGGAGGTCATACCAGTTTAATTCGGGTGTTAGACTGCGGAATATACGAAACCCTCGGCCAAACGCGAGATGATGCCGCAGGTGAAGCGTTTGATAAAGTAGCAAGACTACTCAATTTAGGCTATCCGGGTGGCCCGATTATTGATAAACTGGCAACCGAGGGAAATCCCCAGGCTTTTCCACTCCCGGAAGGGAAAATTTCTCGACCCGATGGCAGTTATCATCCCTATGATTCCAGTTTTAGTGGCTTGAAAACCGCAGTTTTGCGTCTAGTCCAAAAGTTTGAACGGAGTCAAGAATTACCCGTTAATGATATTGCAGCCAGTTTTCAGCAAACCGTTGTCAACAGTTTAACCAAACGTGCGATCGCCTGTGCGTTAGACTACGGACTCAATACCATAGCAGTGGGTGGGGGTGTCGCAGCGAATAGCGGTTTACGCCACTATCTCCAAGAAGCGGCCCATCCTCATAATATCCAAGTCTTGTTTCCCCCCTTAAAATATTGTACCGATAACGCCGCCATGATTGCCTGTGCAGCCTGTGATCATCTCAATCGAGGTCATACATCATCTTTAACGTTAGGGGCAACTTCTAGGCTCAAAATTGAAGAGGTGATGCAGCTTTACAGTGAACAGTGAACAGTTTACAGTTATCAGTGAACAGTGACCAGTGACCAGTAACCAGTAACCAGTGATAACTGATAACTAATAGCCGATAACTGATAACTGATAACTGATAACTGTAAAAACTGGTCACTGATAACTGTAAACTGTAAACTGTAAAGAACCCGCCCCTACTGAACTCCTGAACTTCTGACTTTTGCCTTTTGCCTTTTGCCTTTTGCCTCTCTTACAAACTGTGCTTCTGGCGGAAACCGCCGGGCCGCAAGTTTGCGCTTTTGCCTTTTGCCTACAATTTACACTGAAATGAAACCATTCCAAAGTACATTAGAGGGAATATTGCTAACAAATCCTAACGCTGTATTTGAGCTATTGTTAATAATTAGAGTGCCGGGACTACCAAGCAAATTAAAGGGAACTAAGTTAAGGTTTATAGAGCTTAACCCTTCTGTTAAACCGATTTGATCAACTCCGACTTGAAAATCTGTAATAATATCAGCTTGAGTAAAATCCGAGGTTGCAGCCGAGGTTGAAAGAATAAACACATCAGAATTTAAACCCCCAGTCAAAATATCTTGACCTCTATCTCCGCTTAAAATATCATTTCCTGTCCCTCCATTTAACAAGTCGTTGCCTTGACCACCAAATAAAGTATCATTTTCGCTATCTCCGTTGAGCGTATCATTTCCTAAACCTCCACTGAGATAATCATTTCCATCACCACCGTTTAAACTATCGTTTTCGGGAGTTCCGAGTAAGACATCGTGACTTTGATAGGAGTTGGAAATATTGCCGGAATTGTTGAACTCAGTAGCGTTTAAGTTACTACTATTATTGTTTCCTCCATATTGAAAGAAGGGAAATGTACTGAACGTTACCTCACCTGTTGAAGTGATTTCTCCGGTAACAGGATTAATTTCAAAAGGTTCAAAATCGGAAATCCCAACCCCTTCTGGATTACCCGTAACAGGTACAATGGGACGGAGTGTTCCATTCTCTAGCTCAAAAAATACCTCTTCTCCAGCTAAAGGAACATTGGGTACAATCGGGGGAACAACGATGCTATTAACAACTGTTTCGCGAGAAGGCGGATTAATTCCACCAAAGTTGATGACACCAAATCCTCCATCATTGAGAAAAAATACCATAGCAATTAAGAGTGTTGAGGACTTAACTTTTAACTGTACTCAACTGTTCTGCGATCGTGTGTATGCTAATTATCAGTATAAAAAAACTAATCACGGGAAATAATACGGTAGAGCGGAAGCCCCTCGAATTTATTCGGGGTCCGAAGCGCGACACGAGCGGCTGCCGCCTGAGAATCAAAAAGCATATAGATACCCATCTTTTTGATGTAGAGGAACGCAATATTTGTGATTAATCCCAGATACTCGCGCCTGAGCCGTTGAGATATCAAAACTGCCAGAAGCTCGACAAAGGACACGACCTTTATAGATACCCATCTTTTTGCCTTTGGTAACAACAGCTTTAACAATATCTCCTGTCTTGAAACCTTTATGGACTTGTTGTCTAGAGCGGTGACGAATAGGAAACCCATACTTATTAGTCCCGCACATTTGACGGCTACCATGTCCGGTTGACTTGATTAATAAAGGTTGATTAGTTTCTAGGCTTAAGGATTCCATTTTTCCGACGCAAGCCGCATCAATCCAATCAGCTTTAGGAAGTTCTAGACGACAACGATTATATTTAGTCATTCCGCCTGAACCTGTGTGAACTTGAAGTCCGGTTGCCTTGAACTCGTTATACAACTTCCAACGGGTAGAGTTGATGGCAGCAGCGTCTTTTAAAGGTGCTTTAGCCTGAGACAAGACCCGTTTAAGTACACTCGGTTGATCCGATAGAAACTGCTCAATTTCTTGATTTGATTTAGTTTGATTGCATGAATGGCAAGCAATAGTTAAATTAGAAACCCGATCAGAACCGCCTTTAGACTTGGGCTTAATATGCTCAACTTCTAAGGGAGTCTCTGTAGCCCCACAATAAGCACATTTTCTGCTCCATTTCTCTAGTAAGTATTCTCGAACCTCGTAACCGTGCAATTCCCCTTGCTGATACTCCGTGCCTGATATTTCAGGGTTGTTAATTTTTTGAGTATCGAACCGAACCAGTTCTTGGTATATGCAGTCAATCGGGCAAAATTTTGTGAGTCTGTTAACCCAAGTCATAGTAGTTTGCACTCGATGATTTAAGCTTGGAGCCAGTCTTCCATCCGAACGTTTACGGTTTAAAAATCTGGCTTGACGGTAACGAGTTTTACGATTTCTACGTTCTCGTCGAAGCTGACGACGACTGAGCAAGGCATCCTTTATTTGTTGACCCCGATGAGTTAATTCTGCTGCCCAAATAACTGACTCATTAAGTAGCAAGGCTAAACCCGTTATACGACTGCCCGGATCTATTTTTAGCTGACAACTCGTGGAAAACTCCTTAATAACCTTTTTTAAAACAATAGTGAAAGGATACCGACGATAAATAGCTGCCTTGCCTGCTTTTAATAGGCTTCGAGCTATAGAAGGTTTGCATGGTGTTAGTGGTTTTTTGTTGGTATCTACTACCAGGACATAATTAGACATTGTTGTGTCCAAACTCTATGTGAATAGGTGATTTTTTCCTCGCCAATGTTTTTAAAACTTGTCAGGCTAGCTGCACTTTCTTACCCCTCGTAGGAATGTTTAACAACTAACGACAGAGCTACAGACTGGAAAGCATCTATAGGTGTCATGATCCTAAAAACGTAGTCAGTTAAGACTTAGGCTGGTCAGCTATCTAAAGGGAGGCATGATGCCCCGTCTCTTTAGAGCGGGGTGCTGACTGTTCCCTCTTTTTCATTTTTTCTTCCCTACCCCCTATGCCCTATCCCCTGTTCCCTGTTTAGTGGTGTTTTTGGAGAAGGGTTAAAATGTGGGAGGCGATCGCTTCAGTTTGCTCTACCATAGCCAGATGTCCGCACTTGGGAATTTCAATTACGTTACCGTCTCCCTGTTTAAACATCCAGTGAAAACTAGCAAGATAACGCACATATTGGGGTTCCATGACTCTATCTTCGGTTCCCGCTAAAAAATAAACAGGTTGTTTGAGGCGAGAAACCAATTGAGGGAGACGATGAACTTCGGCTTCTGTGGTGGAGTCTAACAAAGCCCCTAAAGCTGCTTCGGGTGCAGCACCGACAAAATCAATCAGCCGTTGGCGTCCCCAGTGACGGGCTATGGGACGAGCGACTTGAGTCTGGGAAAACAGAAGATCAAGCAAGGGAACAGTAGCTAGCCAACGGGGACGAAACTTAACGATTTGTTTTCCCGCCGAACGAAATTTCTCGAACTCTTCTTTGAGGTAAATTCCGCCTCCTGCGTTAACACAAATAACCCCCTTCACCTGTTCGGGAAGTTGGTCAGCAGCCTGTAGCGCTATCGTTCCCCCGAGAGAATGTCCCACAAGCCAAGCTTGGTCAATTTTGAGGTGTTGTAACAATAAAGCTAAATCTTCGGCGTAGGAAGCCGGAGTGTAGCTGAAAGTGGGCTTATCCAATACACCCCTTGTTTGAGAAAAAAGTTGAGAATCACCAAACCCCCGTAAGTCATAGGACAAACATTGGTAATCAGGTTGTAACTGTTCAATTAGCGGTAGCCAATAGCGACGGCTCAACAGCCAGCCGTGAATAAAAACAATAACAGGATTTTCGGGGGTGGGTGGGGTCAACTCGTAAGTGTGTTTGACACCTTGAATCTCGATAGTTGTCATATGTTAATCCTACCCTTTTTCAGTGACCAGTTAACAGTGACCAGTGACCAGTTACCAGTTACCAGTTACCAGTTACCAGTCATCAGTGACCAGTGACCAGTGGGGACAGTTATCAGTGACCAGTGACCAGTGACCAGTGGGGACAGTTATCAGTGACCAGTGACCAGTGACCAGTGGGGACAGTTATCAGTGACCAGTGGGGACAGTTATCAGTGACCAGTTTTTGCCTGTTGCCTATTGCCTTTTGCCTTTTGCCTTTTGCCTTTTGCAAGATTGCATGATTGCCTGTTGCCTGTTTAAAACCGTTCTCCCATGAGTCGTTGACGCATTCCTTCGGCGATTTTTTGGCCAAGGTAATCGGGAATTAAGCTTTCGTTCGGGCCAAGAAGATAGAGAATTAAACGGGTTCGGCCCCGCCAGACTAACAAATTAGCGTTGACGACTAACAGATCCTCTTGCCAGATGGCATACATGACCTTGTAAAATAAGCCAGGTTGGTTGTCGGCTTCTATCAACAAGGCTGGAAGATGAAACACAGGATCAACATAAAATTCGGTAGCAACATCTTCCAGGCCTGCGTCTAGATTAAATTCTACAGCTAACATTTCCTCCACTTCAAAGTGTCCGGCGAGGGCTTCTCGAACCGCTCGACAGACATTATCTGCGGTTTTATCCGTGAGTGCTTTACCCCCTCGGGAAACCACTAACTTGATAAAAACCAACATCGGAGGATAAATTTGTCCGTATAGACTGAGATTATGGATCGTTAAACCGTAAGCAGCTAAGACCCCAAAAATATCGCTCAGAAGAAAAGACTGATTGCGGTAGGCAAAGTGCAACGCACTTCGACTTCCCTCGGGTTTGATCTCAATAACCGCTTGTCTGGTTTTGTAAATCTCATAGGCCAGCTTGAGGTTTTGGAGTTGAATTTCACTACTGACAAATTGCTCATAAAACTGTGGGAACGCCCGATTGAAGCGTTTTAGCAGTTCCAGCGTTGACGATTTTAAGCCCAAAGCCATAATTGAGGAGAAGGTACGGGAGATATACTACTATCTAGTACGGTCATTCAACGTCTACTACCTTAACCACACCTGCATGGGTTTCTGGAAAAACTTGTTTAGCGGTTCTGATTCCACTTCGAGTTCCTCGACAGCAGACTACGAGGTTCATAATAACGGGGACAGCGATGCTGCACCCCAGGCAGTTCGCACATCGACTAATAGTAATGGTCGCATTTTTTTTAGTACAGATCGTGATATCGATCTCTATGAGCTAGAAGAACTTTGCAGTGCGGTGGGTTGGTCTCGTCGCCCTTTACGAAAAGTTAGAAAGGCTATCCAACATAGCTTTTTGGTCGTTTCGATGTGGCAACTCCAAGGCAAGCAACGACGGCTGATTGGGTTTGCCAGAGCAACTTCTGACCATGCTTTTAATGCCACGCTCTGGGATGTGGTGGTTCACCCGGATTTCCAGAATCGCGGTTTGGGTAAAGCTCTGATGAAGTTTATTATCAAAAAGTTGCGTAGCGAGGATATCAGTAACATTACTCTGTTTGCTGACCCCCATGTTGTAGATTTTTATCGAAATTTGGGCTTTATACCTGACCCTGAAGGGATTAAGGGAATGTTTTGGTATCCAGATTGAGGGGACAGCTGATTAGGCAAAAGACAATAGGTTACAGGGGACAGGTAACAGTGAAAAAACGGGTGACGACTGTGTAGAGGTAATTCATCAATTACCCCTACCAGACTGCTGACTGTTAACTGGTGACTGATTTCCCACTTCTTGGTGAGATGGAAATTTTGCAATTTTCACTGATTTGCTGTACACTAAAGTTAGTTCTGTAAAAATTACAGTTCACGGGATGTAGCGCAGCTTGGTAGCGCGCCTGCTTTGGGAGCAGGATGTCGCAGGTTCAAATCCTGTCATCCCGATTCTTCATTTAAACCTGGTAATACGGAGACAATCACGCTATGCGATCGCAGTCTGTGATATTCCTCTCAAATCTCCCCAACTCTGGAAACCTCAGAGGTAGCTCGTCTGTTCGGTCGGTCAGTGGGGATTGTGGTAGGATGAGTAAAAATTATGGTTAAATAATCCGTAACAAAAAAACTAAAGGGTGTTTGTGGGAGAAAAATCTCGGGTGAGGTCGTCTAGGAACTTGTCTGTGTTCAAACAAAAACGGTAGCCTTTTCCTATAGGCTTTAACGTTTGTGTTTTTGGTTGATGTGAGTGCGATCGCTCAAAAAATAGAGAGGTTAAAGTCTGATATTTTGACATCTCTAGACTCTGACTATCTAGAGCAAAACTCTAGCAGATCAACACCGAAACCCGATCAAATTCAAAGGCTAAAATTGAAGTCATTGAAGGGAACAACTCAGCCGGGGTAGCACTTGAGAGAGGATTGATTCTAACCTCTTGACTGACTAAACAGTGTGTAGCAGACCTAGAAAGATACCGAAAAAACATTCTTAGAGTAGGTTAAATCAAAGGGATTTGTGTGGCACTGAGATCTAAAAATAGGTCTAACTATTGATTTAATGTTCTTTCAGAATAAAAACAGGGAAAGATGATGAAATTAATTGCTCGCTTAAGTGTGGTATTTGGAATAGTAGGTAGTCATCTGCTGATTAACCCTGTCTTACCTCCGGGTATACCTGGCTTTTTCTCAATGGGAATTCAGCCAGCACTCGCACTCACACCCGAGCAAATTTTAGAAAAATTGGGGGCTGTACCTGTATTCACCATTACAGATGCAGAAGGTTCACCTTTGGTTGGAACGGCTGAAAGTGGAGGCCAAAGTGCTTCTGTTGTAGAAGTGTACATCAGTCGTCAGGATGCTCTGGCTTTTATTAACAAGCTGAAAACCGAAAATCCTCAACTGGCTTCTTCAGTACAAGTCACGGCTGTACCTCTGGGAAAAATTTATGAAATTGGTCAGCAAAATCAAAATAACCCAGAACGGTTAATGTTTGCTTTTGTACCCACTCAACAACAGTTAAACTCAGCCAAGTCAGTTTTACAAGCAAATGGTCAAGACATTAATCAGTTTCGGGGAGTTCCCTTATTCATCGCTAGAGCGGGGGCAGATGATCGCGTGATTACCGTCCAACAGGGCGATAAACAGGCGATTCCCTTCTTTTTCACCAAAGAAGACCTACAGGGAATGCTAGAACAGTTTAAAACTCAACAGCCGGATTTAATTTCTTCGGTCAAAATAGAGGTCGTGCCGTTAGAGGTTTTACTCGAAGCCTTTCGCACGGATAATGACCAATTTTTAGACTTGGTGATTTTGATTCCCCCTCGCGAAACAGTGGAATATATCCAACAACAACGGCAATCTTCTGGCGGCCGATAAAGGCTTGTGAATCTCGGTTAAACGGTTGAGCATCCAAACCCCTATTCAGTATGATAGACAATGCGGTGATCACAGGTCAACAGCTTTGGGAATGGTTACAGAAGGCAAAAGCAGAGGCAATTGCTGCTGATATCTGTGTAACTGAAGTCGATTGGTTCGTACAAGAATGGGTAGGTTTGGATCGCCTCAGTCTGCGTTTGGAATCGTTTAAGGACAGCCCAAAGGTTAACTTACGGCTTCCGTGGTCAGATTTTATGCAGTTGTGGGAACGACGCCTAAAACAACGAGTTCCCTTACAATATCTCACCGGGGTAGTTGGTTGGCGTCATTTTAATTTGACGGTTTCGCCTGCGGTGCTGATTCCCAGACCTGAGACCGAATTAATCATTGATTGCGTGGCGGATCAGCTTAAAAGTCCTTCTCAGCCCCTTAATTGTCACGGGGATCTCTGGCGGGGACATTGGGTCGATTTGGGAACCGGAAGTGGGGCGATCGCACTAGGACTAGCAGAGGTGTTAACGGAAGCTCAGATTCACGCAGTTGATTGTAGTCAAGAAGCCTTAGCGATCGCTCAAAAAAATGCTGAAGATTTGGGTTTTGCTAACCGCATTCAGTTTTATCAGGGCCAATGGTGGGAACCGTTAGAATTTTTGCGGGGACAGGTAAGTGGAATGATCGCCAACCCTCCTTATATTCCCACAAAAATGATTTCAACTTTACAGCCCGAGGTGGCAAACCATGAACCCCATTTAGCCTTAGATGGGGGAGATTCGGGGCTGGTTTGTATTCAACACTTGGTAGAAACGGCGCCGACTTATTTGCATTCTGGAGGAGTCTGGCTGGTGGAAATGATGGCCGGACAGGGTGAACAAGTGGTTGAGATGCTCAAGGATCAAGGCTGTTACACTCAAATTGAGCTGATTGCGGATTTAGCGGGAATTCAACGATTTGCCCGGGCTTATCGTCTGTAGAACTTTAAACGCTTAACTGACTGTTGACATCCTCCCCTCGCTTTTAGCGAGGGATTCCTAGACTTCACAATGCACGGTTTCTGCTTCACCCACATCTGCGTACACTACCAACCTTGGTTGATTATGTCCCCGTCTTACGTCATGTCCACAGACTTTCGACCCATTGCAGAGTCCCGATTCCGCCAGCCCTGCGGTACGGTGTCTTGTCAGACTTTGTACTTGTTGCTTAGAGTTTTTACCCAATCAAGCTTTCCTGATTGGAACCCCCAAACTCGAGTTTTCAAGGTGCTAAACCGATTACTTGATTTTTGTATTTCGGTATTTTTCAATTATACAACTATGGGAGGCACGGCTTTCCTCCCGTCGCTAAAAGCGAGGGTTGACCGCCGAGAGAAAAGATGACACAAGTTTCTTTGGATACTCTCGTTGAGGCAGCAATTTTAGGAAATCAGGTGGTCAGTTTTCCGACAGATACGGTTCCGGCATTGGCTGTTAAACCGGAACGAGCGGAGTTGATTTTTCAACTCAAACAACGCTCTGCTGATAAACCCCTGATTCTGATGGGAGCCACCCCTGAGTCACTCTGGCCGTTTGTCCAAACTCAGGGTGAGGAATGGTCAGTTTGGAGTCAAATCGCCCGTCAGTATTGGCCGGGAGCCTTAACGCTTGTTTTACCCGCGAGTGAAAAAGTTCCTCATGCCATCAACCCTAGCGATCCGACAACCATTGGTTTACGGGTGCCGAATGCGGAAATCACTCGCAACATTCTCCAACGAACAGGCCCCTTGGCAACGACTAGCGCCAATTTATCGGGTCAACCGCCCTTGTTAACGATGGCTGACATTGACGCTCAGTTTCCACAAGTGTTGACTCTGCATCCTCGTGAATTCAAAATCATACCAGAAGCAGAGTGCATTCCTTCAACGGTAGTGCAGTGGAACCCCGATGGAACGTGGAAGGTATTACGCCAAGGAGCTGTCAAGTTAGAATTTCAATGACACATAGGAAGAGATACTAAGCTAATGGGTTGGAGTGAATTTGTATATTTGGCCGTGGGGGTAGGTCTGGGTTTGGGAGTTAAGGGAATATTGCCGAGTCAGGCGAGAAAACCTTCAAATTCTAATTCTCAACCGGAACTGACAACACATCTAGAGCAGTTACATCGGATTTCTGAGCAGTTGAAAAATACTCAACTGGCTTATCGTATGGCCTTGGAAATGAGCCAGTTTAAGGCAGGTTTTTTGGCTCGTACCTCCCATGAGTTGCGATCGCCTATTAATAGCATTATTGGCACGCTTCAGTTAATTTTGTCGGATTTGTGTGAAAGTCCTGAAGAAGAAAAGGAATTTATTCAGCAAGCCTATGGTTCAGCTTTAAAATTGGTGGGATTGCTTGATGAGATTATCCAAGTTGCCAAAACCGAGCATGGTACGGAAAAGATGAATATTCAGCCGCTTTTATTGGCTGAAATGTTTGAGGAAGTGGAGGATTTAACCCACCTACAAGCGGCTAACCGCAGTATTCGGCTGAAGTTTCAAAAACCGGATGTTCAAGTCAGAGTTATGGCGGATAGACCCCGACTGAGACAAGTTTTAGTGAGTTTGGTTGATACGGCGATCGCTCAAATGGAGGAAGGAATTGTTAAGGTATCGAGTAGTATTTCACCGGAGTCTGGATCGGTTTATGTTTGGGTGGATGATCAACGTCCGGTGAGCGCCTGGAGTGAATCTTGGGATTTACTCCAGTCTACTTTAGACAAATCTGCCCGACAAACGGCTTTGACTTCGGTTTCCCATACTGAAGTCGAGGAACTCTCTCCCGGAATGCGGCTGTTAATGAATCAAACGCTCCTGGGATTGATGAACGGGTCATTAGAGGTTGTACCCATTCCGACTGAGGGAGAGGACTGCAATTTTACTCGGACTCAATGTTCGCTCCCTCTAGCCTAAGCTGTGCCGATTTAGCCGCTATAGCTAACTGCACTTTCCGCTTGTTCTAGATGGTGTTCGGCTCGGGGTAAACTTTCTAAGGGTTGATTGTACAAAACCATCGTTGTACTGGCGTTGTACTCAAAGCCAATCCGCTCGTAAAATTTTTGTTGATGAGTGGTCATCAGATAAACACGCTCAACCCGACACATCAGGGGGTGACTGAGGACGGTTTGAACCAGTTTCCGCCCGAGTCCTCCGCCTTGATAGTCAGGATGAATCACAACATCCCAAATGGTGGCGCGGTAGATTCCATCAGAAGTAGCACGGGCAAAACCAATCATCTCTTGTCCATCCCAAACGGTGACGACGGGGTTACTGTTAGCAACTGCAATTTCTAAGTCTTCTGAGCATCGTTCCTTCGCCCAAAATGCAGCGAGTTTAAAGAGGGTTTGAAGCTGTTCGATATTGACTTTGGAGCGATCATCACAGAATTGGATATGACGATAGTCTTTTGCAGTGCTTTTCATAAGTTCGATTTTCCTTGTTTGTATAGATAGATTGAAGGCAAACTGACTGTAATTTTCAGCTATTTGGGAACTTTAGCTATATCTAAATCTACAATTTTACAAAAAACTCAACTCTAATGAAATCTGCTCAATCTGAAGTTATGGATTAGAGGCTTGAGCGAAAGTTTGACTGATTCCTTAGAGCGACTGTTCTTTCAAAATTTTAGTGGCTTTGTCGATCTTTGCATAGATTGAACCGAGTAAAATTAGTAGAAGTAGACCGCTAGTTGAGGTTCGTGGTAATCAACTGATTGAGTGAAGGAATGCTCTAGATTACCCTTGAGATATCTAATAACAGTTATGGATCTAGTTTGTCCACTGGTGTCAATAGGCGATAAGCTTTAGAGCTATTTCAATCTTCATACTGTTAAATGTATAACAGTTTTTCAAAATAATCAAGTATTTTTGAAAATTTTGAGGAGATTTTTGTGGTGATTTCCTGACATTTCATTGGACTGGCATTTTTGAATTCTTGACCGATGTTTCAACTGAATAAATCCAAATCACTCAGGGCAATTGACGAGAGTAGTAGGAAGGTTGAGGGGTCTGCTTCAGTATCGTGGGACGAAAAAACTCTAGAAACTTGAGTATAGGATATGGCAGAAATTCGGCTTTCTTTTATGAGTCGAAAAAGTAAAACTAATGAATTGATGAAACGACTATATTCTCTCTGGGTTGTGTATTCCGGTGAGGATGGGGTGTGGGGTGTAGGGTGTGGGGATACCGCTGTGAACTACCGACACTAAATCGAAGCGATTATAGTGTCGGCTTCTAATATCGCGGGGGAATGCCTTAGAACGGACTTGCGTCCCAACTTTGGTCTTACTCCCCCTCCATTAGCAGAAACGGCTGTT
>NZ_JAYGHR010000029.1:0-31898 GCF_034932365.1 Limnoraphis robusta BA-68 BA1
GAACTAATTTATCAATTCTTAAAACTTTTGCAAAAAACTTTTTTCGACTTTTGTGATTTTCCTAAATTAAAGAAGGTCAAAGATGGCTTAATGACAGGGGGTTTTGGTTTTGGATTTTGTTAGAAGGACACGGCCCTGCCCTTTAAAAGGGGGGATAAGGGGGGGATAGAGGGGGGTTGGGGGAGAGGTTCTAAGCAAATGTTTATCGACTTTGAAACGGCCCTGCCCAGAATTGGGGGGCTAGGGTAGGGGGGCAATTGGGGGGCGTAGAATTGGCTAAGAAAGGGATATCATGGGGATAAGGATCAGTGAGATGTGCTGAAAATGACCACACCCCGCAAACCTCGAAGTATTGCAGCAACTCCCAACGGTATCCAGAAACTTAAGGATGCTCGGAAAGAGAAAGGCTTGACAAATGACACAATTTCAAAAGCTACATATAATAAATATGGTAATGCGGGTATTAGTGAAGATACAGTTAAAAACTTTATTACTTATAAAAGAGCAGTCGAACCCGAGACCGTCCAAAAAATAATTGAAGTATTAGAACTTCAACTTGAAGATGTTGTCGATCTTGAAGAATGGCAGGTTGTAATTGGTGAAGTCAAGCGTCATAAAAATTCAAAAAATACGGCAATTAACTGGCATGAAATTTGTCAACAACAAGCCACACAACGCCAAAAAATTACAACCAATTCCCTAACCTTTAAAGATGACATTACACACAACCGAGAACAGCTTTATGTTCCTTTGGGTTTGGTGGAACGCAAGAAACGAGAACGGCGAACCGATGAACCTTTCCCCGAAAAAAGTTCACAAATGTACGCCCCAGAAATCGATAAAGTAACAGAAACCTACGCCAAAAGTCGGTTTTTTAAAGAAGTCATTCAACAGGGAGAAAGCAAAAGTCAAGGGAAACGGTTGGCGGTAATTGGAGAACCGGGGGCGGGAAAAAGTACGCTATTGCAAGAACTTGAACAGGGGATGTTAGATCAGACTGATTTTATCCCCGTTTGGGTGTCTTTGGCGAGTTTGGGTGAGAAAACTTTAGAAGACTATTTGCTGAACAATTGGCTAAAAGAGGTGCGGGAGTTAATACAAGTTACCCCGGAAGATATCGAAGCATTTAAACAGTTATTCAAGAATAAAAAAGTATTTTTGCTGTTGGATGCGGTGGATGAAATGTCGGGGCGATCGCAAAACGTTCTTGCGGATATCGCCTCTCAAATTAAGGGCTGGTTGGCTTCGGCGAGAGTGATTCTCACCTGTCGGCTGAATGTTTGGGATGGAGAGAAAAACGCCTTAGACGATTTTGATACCTATCGAACTCTCGAATTTAGTTATCCCGAACAAGTTCATTTATTTATTGAAAATTGGTTTGATTCCTCCCAATCCTTAAAAGGGGAGAATTTTGATCCCCCCCAGCCCCCCTTTTTAAGGGGGGAGAATCAAAGGACTACAACTTTAAAAAGGGGGGAGAATGGGGAGAATGGGGAGAATGGGAAGAAGGGGGAGAGTTTAGCGGTTGAATTGAAGCGACAACTGGAAGAACCGGATCAAAGCCGAATTCGAGATTTAATTAAAAATCCCCTGCGGTTGGCGTTATTGTGTCGAACTTGGCAACGACATCGAGGAAATTTACCGGAAACTCAAGCCGAATTGTATCAGCGATTTGTAGAAGATTTCTACATCTGGAAAGGGGATGAATTTCCGACGACTTCCCCACAGCGAAAACGACTCAATCAAGGGTTAGGAAAGTTGGCGTTGAGGGCGATAGAGGGGGAAAAATCTCGCTTTCGTCTGACTCATCGTTTTGTTTGTCAGGTGTTGGGAGAACCCGATACAGAATTACACCATTTGGCGTTGGAGTTGGGATGGTTAAACCGGGTGGGCGTCGCCGCAGAAAACCCCGATGAACCCGTTTATGCGTTTTATCATGCGACGTTTCAGGAGTATTTTGCAGCCTTGGCGGTGGAGGATTGGGATTATTTTTTACCCAAAGATCATGTTAATTTTCCAGTTGAGGGAAAGAAATATCGCATTTTTGAACCGCAGTGGAAGCAGGTGATTTTGTTGTGGTTGGGGCGTGAGGATGTTGGGAATGAGAAGAAAGAGGAGTTTATCCAGAAGTTAGTTGAGTTTGAGGATGGGGTTAAAGATTTTTATGGATATCAAGCCTATTTTCTGGCAGCAGCAGGAATTAATGAATTTAAGGCTTCTTCCCTGGTGGCTGAGATTGTCAGGCAGGTGGTAAAGTGGGGATTTGGTGAATTTGATATTGAAAAACAGAAATGGAAAACTTTTTTAGGTCCGATTCAAAAAGCGGCGAGAGAGACAATACCGGAAACCATTCGACAAATAGCTATTTCCGAACTGATTAACATTCTCGAAGATTGCCCAGAAGAATATATCAGTTGTGAGGGTGCTGAAACTTTAGGAAAAATAGACCCAGGAAATCATCAAGCAATCGCCGCTTTTATGAAAGTTATCGAAACTACTAAGGATGAATTTACCCGTATAGTAGCGGTTGAAGGTTTAGGGAAAATCGGACAAGGAAATCCTCAAGCCATTAAAACTTTAGTAGAAATTATAGCTCTTAATAAAGATATCAGTTGGTATGCTGCTGAAGCGCTGGGTCAAATAGCACCTGAACTTTCAATAGTCGATCAATTAATTAACATTATTGAAGCGGATAAATCTAGTGACGTTCGTGGTCGTGCCGCCAAAATTTTAAGTAAAATTTCTCCTAATAATTCTACAGCTACTAGGATTTTAATGAAAAGAATAGAAAATTCTCAAGATAACAATGATCGCCTTAGAGATGTGTATAGCTTGGGCGAAATCGACCCTCAAAACCCTCTTGTACTTTCGATATTTTTGGAAGATCTTAAAAATGAAAATGACATAATTTGTCTTTACTCAGCTTGTAAAATGATTGAACTAGGCATCGATAATGATCTGGCAATCCAAAACTTAGTAAGAATCATAAAATCAAATGTAGATAAAATTCCCGAGGGATACTTAACAAATACAGGAACTATTTATGACCAAGACTTTTCTATAATTATCAAACGCCTTGTCCTTCTTTTTTGGGTAGAAATTAAAGTCGAAAATATGGCATCAACTCTTGATAAAAAATCAAGGTCAAATTTAACAAACGTTATCTTATATGCTATAAAAGTTGCAAGCAATAAACATATAAGCAGGACTCTTTTATGGGATTTAGTAATTATTTTGGGGCGGATTGGACGGGGAAATTATAAAGCGATTTGCGTTTTAGATAACCTCCTTAAAACTGCTGATGATTTCTATGAATATAGTTTTTTGGCGAAAATTTTAGCTCAAGTCAATCCGGGAAGTACCCCAGCCATTTTAGCCTTGATTAAAGTTCTTAAAAATAGTAAACATAGTTGGTTCTGGCTTGCTGGAGAAAATAACAGTATAACTGAGAGTCTAAAAAAAGCATTAGTTATACCCAAACAATATGCAGGGGTCGTTTCCGCCTTAAAAGATTGCCTCAGCGATGAAATTTACCAAAATAACTTTGACCGATTCTATGAATGCTACAAAGTCATCTGGAACTGTGCCGAAAACCTCTCCTATCCCCAATTTTATCAAGCCTGGCATCATCCTGTTCAATTGCCTCATCCAGAAGTTGAAGATAATACCCCAGTGGGCAATGCAACGGTTAAAAGCCGAGAAATTCTACTCACATATCTTTGTAGTCAACTGCAAAATCGGCCGATTTATTGCCTCGATGCCTACATCCTCGCCAACGAAACCGACAAAAGCGAAATCGCCCTCACCCTCTGCCAACTGATCTGGGAAGAAGCCTTCCCCAATGAAGCCTATCCTAAAGAAGTTACCACACCCAGCAAACTGCGGGAACACTTGAAAACCCTCAAACTTCGCCAAAATCTACCCAAACTCGCTATCCTGATCGATCGCCTTCCCTGCGATCAAGTCATCGAATTCTGCCAAAAACTCACTAATATTGTAGCGATCGCATTCCTCACCGATGACCCCCTAGAAGCCCCGTTAAAAGGCTTTCCGCCCAATCAACCGAATCTGTTATCCGCCATTGAAACTTGGTTAGAGGAGATTTGAGAAACCCGGTTTCTCCCTGAAACTTGGGATAAAATAAAAACTGTCCCACCCAACCCGGTGTCCGATAATCTGATTTATTCTTTTAACAACCAGTAGAGGCACTGCATGAATTACCTCTACAGTTGATGAATGGAAATGACCTTAATACTTCGAGTTCGATGAATTGACTTTGCAGGTTTTTCATTGGTTATAAATTCCGTTGCTCCAACTGAGACTGCCGCAGCAATATGCAAAGCATCCATCGCCCCTAGTCCAAATTGGCTAGATTCTCGATAGGCTTGTTCAATGATAGTGTTGATATCGTTCGCCCAGTAAATAACTGCATCAAAAAAAGTTTCATAAAATTTGATCTCGCTAGTTTGTTGATGATAAATGGCTTTTGGTAAAACCTCTAATTTCAGAAAAATACTAGAGGCAAATTCTCTCTGTTCATCTTCTAAGATGTGTAAAGCGAGTTCAGCCATGTCATTTTCAGCGCGAGCCGCATAAATTAACACTCCAGCATCGACAAAAGTTCGGAGCATTATTAGTCTACATATCCTCCACGACGTTCGGCTTTTTCTTGTTGTATTTCTTCTGGGGTTAACAAGGGTATCCCAGATTCTATAATTTCTTGGCGTATTTTCCTTAATTTTTCTCCGAGCCGAGAACTCGGTTTAGTCGGTTTCTTGGTTTGATAAATAGAGTCAATAAAAGCGAGAACTTGTTGTTGTTGTTCAGGGTCTAAACTCTGCCATTTTTCTAATAATTGTTGTGTGGTCATTGGGCTTATTTCCTTATTTTAAGCTCTGATTAATTGTAGTATAGCCTTACTTGCGCCGACACCTCAGCCGCCTAAAACGCCCCCTATACCGCTACGCGCAAGTCAGAAGTCAGAAGTCAGAAGCGCAAAGTGCGGTCTTGGGGGTTTCCCCCACGCAGCACCTTTGCAAGAGAGTCAGAAGTAGACTACAGCATCGGGACTCTGCAATGGGTCGAAAGTCTGTGGACATGACGTAAGACGGGGACATAGCTAATGCGATCTTAGTGGTGTACGCAGATGTGGGTGAAGCAGAAACCGTGCATTGTGAGGTCTAGGAATCCCTCGCCTCCGGCGACGGGAGGATGTCAACTCCACTGCTTTATAAAACTGATATAACGCGGTACAAACCGTGTTAATGTTTATTTCCTGCATCACCCCGGACTGTCAGCAGCACCCGGTCAGACAGGCATTTCACCAAGAAGCCCTCGGCATAACCCTCTAAATTTAGGCTGGCATTCAAATCACGGTCAATGCTTACACCGCAATTATTACAGTTAAAAACTCGTTCTTTCAGTGCTATTTCTTGAACGTGACCGCAATTAGAACAGGTCTTAGTTGACGGATAGAATCTATAGCGCAAACACTACTCTTGAACCGTACCACTCGGACTTATACTCGACTTGGCGGCGAATTTCATAGAGAGCAGAATCAGCAATAGCACCTGCTAACTTGTGATTTTTTAACATTCCAGAAACATTCAAATCCTCTAACCCGATGACTGCGTGGTTTTTGCATAGCCATGAGGTTAACTTGTGAATTGTATCTTTCCGAATGTTGACAATTCTTTGATAAGCTTTTGCTAATTTGAGCTTGGCTTTATTCCTGTTGTTAGAACCCTTCTGTTTTCTAGAAAGTTCGCGCTGAAGTCGAGCCAGATTTTTTTGAGCTTTTTTGTGGGCTGCTGGATTGGCAAAAACAGTACCATCTGAACAGGTCGCCAATGCCTTAACTCCAACATCAACACCCAGATAAACTCTTGATTTAACAGTCTGTTCTGGCTCAAATTCGTAGGCTACAGACAGATACCAAGAATCAGCGACTCGACTAATTGTGACTCGTTTAGTCTGAATTTCGGTTAGGGGTTCGTAAGTGTTAACCCATCCAATAAAAGGAAGTTTGAACCTCCTTCCTGACAACTTCATTACCTTACCGCAATTATCTAAAGTAAAGCTATCATTTCTGCCTTTTTTCTTGAATTTAGGATGTTTGGCAACGCCTTGAAAAAAGCGACTGAAAGCTTCCCCTAAGTGCATAAAGGCAAATTGATAAACTCTAGAACTTAGCGTTGACTGCCAGGGATAGTTTGGCTTAATGTGATTGGTGTAGAACTTTTTTAGCTTATTCGCAGAAGGTTTTAGTCCTTCTTTATAAGCCTCATTCCACATCGCCAAAGCCCAATTCCAGACCCACCTAGAATATCCCGCGTGTTTAGCCATTAAGGTCTTTTGACGGTTATTAAGTTTGAGTTGGGTCTTGAAGGCTCGTTGCATAGATGTATTCTGTTATCTTACAGATAGTACCGTGTTGTACCATAAATTGTCAACTAGGTTACTGCTCTCCCTTGACTTAGGACAGACTTCAAACGCTAATTGTCACCCATAGAAACAAACATCAAACTCAGAAAAAAAGTTAGTTCGTCCTAAAAGAATTGGAATATTATTTACCCTCGTCCAAGCAAAAGCTAACTGCACTGGATTAAACTCTCCTACTGTGGCTAAAACCAATAATCCTTTTGCTTCAGCACTTGCTAAATTACCCGCTAAATTTACAGAAAATTGTTGATCTTCCCAAATTGCCCCTAATTCCAACCCAATATTATAAGGCAACATATTAACAGTCGCTCCTGTATCTAGTAAGCTCATAACCTCAAGGGAACGATTTTGATAACTGAGGGTTAAAGGCAGATACGGAACATTGGCTAAAATACCAGACTCATCTCGTTTAGGCTGAAAAAGATATCGCCTAGCGTTAAACATTTTGAGGTTGCTTCTGTTCGGTTTCTAGTAACTGCATGAGTTGTTCTGCTGCACGATGAGACGTATGCACTGCACTAATAATTTCTGCGGCTTCATTACCGATGCTAATTCCTTCTTCTTTCGCCAATTCAGCCGTTAAAAACTGTATGATTTGGAACTTTTCAGAACGAGATAACTGTCGCAGTTGCGCCAATAATTCGGGATTTGACATAAAACGACCTTGAAATCATTTTTTTATGTTACCACAACCTCTTGCTGACGAACTGCGAACATCCCACCCCGGAACTCATCACTTTCAAAAAGCCAAGAAACCGGATTTCTGAAATAGGTTTTGGTTGGTTGGCAGAGATTTTAATAGAAACCCGGTTTCTCAACCCCTAGCAAAAAGCCAAGAAACCGGGTTTGGTGAAATAAGTTTTGGTTGGTTGGCAGAGATTTTAATAGAAACCCGGTTTCTGAACCCTCGTCTGCGATTAATTGACTTCAAACTTAAGCGGTTACAGGCCGAGAAAAAGCAGTTTTTCCTGCATATTTAGCTTTACTTCCGAGTTCTTCTTCGATGCGAAGCAATTGGTTGTATTTGGCTAAACGTTCACCCCGACAAGGAGCGCCTGTTTTGATTTGTCCTGAAGCGGTTGCAACAGATAAATCGGCAATAAAATCATCCGGTGTTTCTCCCGAACGATGGCTCACCATGAAGCTATATCCAGCAGCACGAGAGTCATTAATTGCTGCTAAAGTTTCCGTGACCGAACCAATTTGATTGACTTTAACCAGGGTACTATTTCCAACACCATCGGCGATCGCTTTTTTGATAATCGCAGGGTTCGTCACAAAGGCATCATCTCCGACAAGCTGCACCCGATTTCCCAATTTTTGGGTCATTTGTTGCCAGCCTTCCCAGTCTTGTTCACCTAAACCATCTTCAATGGAAATAATCGGAAATTGATTCATCCAACTTTCCCAGATTTCGATCATTTCGGTGGAACTTTTCTTGCTATTATCCGATTTGTAGAACAGATAACTGCCATCTTCTCGATAGAGTTCACTGGTAGCCGGATCGAGGGCGATCGCAATATCATCCCCTGCTTTGAATCCCGCTTTTTCAATTCCCGCTAAAATGACTTCAATCGCTTCAATATTGGCTTTTAAATTCGGCGCAAAACCACCTTCATCGCCAACGTTGCTGTTGTAGCCTTTTTGCTTCAAAATTGATTTGAGGGCGTGATAAACTTCCGCTCCCATGCGTAAAGATTCCCGGAACGTTGGCGCACCAACCGGGACGATCATGTATTCTTGGAAGTCTACGCTGTTATCCGCATGAGCGCCACCGTTAATAATATTGAAGCAGGGAGCGGGTAACAGATGAGCATCTTCACCGCCTAAATATTGATAAAGCGGTAGATTTTTGGCGATCGCTGCTGCCCGTGCAACCGCCATAGAGACGCCTAAAATGGCATTGGCGCCCAGTTTAGATTTATTCTCAGTGCCATCAAGTTCGAGCATTTTGTGGTCAATGGCCGCTTGATCGGCGCCATCGGTGCCTTTGAGGGCGTCGGCGATGGTTGTATTGACATTTTCAACGGCTTTGAGAACCCCTTTACCGCCATAACGACCTTTGTCATCATCTCGGAGTTCAATGGCTTCACGAATACCCGTAGACGCCCCAGAAGGTACGCCCGCCCGTCCTTTGCTGCCATCAGCGAGGGTAACATCAACTTCTACCGTCGGGTTTCCGCGAGAGTCTAAAATTTCTCGAGCGTGAATGGTTTGAATGGTGGTATCCATAATGTTTAATTTTTTCCTCTATCTAGAACAACTAAGAACGTTCAATTTTTGAGTTCAGAAGCTTTATTTTAGAGCTGAAAATCTCAATACTCCGGTTCAGCAAGGCAATTTTAAGGTTTCCAACCCCAACACTAAAAATCAGTGACCAGTTTTTCAGTGACCAGTGACCAGTTATCAGTGACCAGTTATCAGGGGAATTGTTACAGGGGTTAGGACAACTGTAAACTGTAAAGTGTCTTCACTGGTCACTGGTCACTGTAAACTGTAAACTGTAAAAGCTGGTCACTGATCACTGTTCACTGTTAATAGGGCCATTTCCAGTTATCGACGTCTTCCTTGTCTTTACCGTGTTCAATGGCGTAGTTAAGGTTTTCGATAATGGCGTTTTTCATGCGTTCTTTAACGTGAGCCGCAGCAGAACCGAGTTTCGGAACGCGATCAATTACATCAATTACCAGGCTAAAGCGGTCAATTTGGTTTCTGATCGCCAATTCTAACGGGGTGTTGATGTTGCCTTTTTCTTTGTAACCGCGAACATGAATTCGTTCTTGGTTGGTGCGACGATAAGCCAATTTGTGAATTAACCAGGGATAACCGTGGAAGTTAAAGATCACGGGTTTATCGGGAGTAAACAGGGTATCAAAATCCCGGTTCGATAAGCCGTGAGGGTGTTCTGACTCCGACTGAAGTTTGAACAGATCAATAACGTTGATAAAGCGGATACGCAGTTCAGGGAACTCCTCGCGCATAATAGCGGTTGCGGCTAAGGCTTCGCGGGTGGTGATATCTCCACAACTCGCCATCACAACATCAGGAACATCCGGTTCAACCCCGCGATCGTCGTTACTGGCCCAATCCCAAATCCCAATTCCTTTGGTGCAGTGTTTGACGGCATCCTCCATGTTGAGGTATTGCAGATGCTTCTGCTTATCGGCAACAATCACGTTAACGTAGTTTTTGCTCTTTAAGCAGTGATTGGCAACTGAAAGCAAGCAGTTGACATCGGGCGGGAAATAAATCCGAGTCACTTCAGCGCTTTTATTCGTAACCAGATCAACAAAACCGGGATCTTGGTGAGAGAAGCCGTTATGGTCTTGACGCCAAACCGTCGAAGATAACAGAATATTCCAGGAAGAAATCGGCGCTCGCCAAGGCACTTCTTTGGAAATATCCAACCATTTGGCGTGTTGGTTGAACATGGAGTCGATCACATGAGCAAACGCTTCGTAGGTGTGGAAGAAGCCATGACGTCCGGTGAGGATATAGCCTTCGAGCCAACCGATGAGGGTATGTTCACTCAACATTTCCATGACGCGACCATCGGGAGAGAGTTCGCTACCATCGAGGTCTTCTTCTTTGAACTCAGCCATCCAGGTTTTTTTGCTGACTTCGTAGATCGCTTGTAAACGGTTAGACGCGGTTTCATCCGGGCCGAAGACTCGGAAATTGGTCATGTTATTTCGCATGACATCGCGCAGGAATTCCCCTAAAATGCCAGTGTTTGCGGCTTCTGTCCGTCCGGGATTCCGCACTTCTACGGCATAACGACGGAAATCGGGCATTTTTAGATCTTTCCGCAACATACCGCCATTGGCATGAAGGTTAGCGCTGATCCGACGATTTCCCTTGGGTGCAAGTTCTTTGAGTTCAGGTTTCAGTTTACCGTTTTCATCGAACAGTTCATGGGGCTTGTAGCTGAGTAACCAATCCTCTAGAACCCGCAGATGGTCTTTGTTTTTACCCACATCGGACATGGGAACTTGGTGCGCCCGCCAGAAGCCTTCAACTTTATGACCATCAATTTCTTTGGGGGCTGTCCACCCTTTGGGGGTGCGGAGAATAATCATCGGCCAGCGAGGGCGTTTGGGTTCTCCTGTACGACGGGCTTCTTCTTGGATGGCGCGAATTTGGTTGACGCAATGTTCCATTGTGGCGGCCATTTTTTGATGGGTGATACCCGCATCATCTCCATCAACGTGTTCAACCACGTAGGGCGTGTAACCATAACCGACAAACAGACTTTCGAGTTCTTCTGCGGGGATGCGAGCCAGAATGGTAGGGTTAGCGATTTTGTATCCGTTCAGGTTGAGAATGGGGAGAACGGCACCATCCCGGATGGGGTTGAGGAATTTGTTGGAGTGCCAAGCGGTGGCGAGTGGCCCGGTTTCCGCTTCTCCATCTCCGACAACGGCTGCGACAATCAGATCTGGATTATCAAAAGCGGCACCATAAGCATGGGAAAGGCTATATCCTAACTCTCCGCCTTCGTGAATGGAACCGGGTGTTTCTGGGGTGCAGTGGCTTCCAATATGACCGGGGAAGGAGAACTGTTTGAAGAATTTTTGTAGCCCTTCGTAGTCTTCGCTTTTATCGGGATAGACTTCTGAGTAGGTGCCTTCTAAGTAGGCGGGGGCCAAAATTCCCGGCGCACCATGACCGGGGCCGGCCATTAAGATGACATCAAGATCGTATTTTTTGATCAGTCGGTTGAGATGGATATACACAAAGCTGAGAGCGGTACTCGCACCCCAGTGACCTAATAAACGTGGTTTGGTGTGTTCTGCTCGCAGAGGCTCTCTCAACAGAGGATTTTCCATCAGATAGATCATCCCCAATGCTAAGTAATGACAAGCATTCCAGTAGGCGTGCGTCTTTCGCAGCTCGTCATCATTGAGCGGATTGGTGATTTCTGTGGGTATATTTGGTGCTGCTACCATGTGTCCTGATTCCTTGTAAATGTGTTACTTAGCTAGGAAATTTCGGCGTCATAGGGTCTCTTTGTCAGTTGCTATTCGGAGATAATCATTGAGATATCCTACAGCACCAACACTAAACGAGTCGAATCAATGAACTTGTATTTCGGCAGGTTGCCTCATATCGGTAAATTAAAGTTCAATTTGTAACAAATCGCAAGCTTTTTCTATTTTTTTTATTTTTTAGCAAGAGATTATCAATTTTTAATCTAGATTTAAGATTATCTTAAAATTTCCGAGCAGAGATCTTGTTACTTTAGAGGGCAACAGAGTATTCGCAGTGATCTAGACCAATTTTCAGCAGAACTAACATTTTTATGACTTTAAAGCTGTATTTTTTGCGTCAGGTCGAAACGGTTCATAGTAAAACAGGGGGTTATTGTGGTGAACTTGACCCAGAATTAACAACCGAAGGCGAAGAAATGGCACAACAATTTGCTGAAGCTTACCGTGATTTACCTTGGACGGCTGCCTATGTTAGCCCCATGAAACGCACTCTAGCGACAGCAAAACCCTTGTGTGATACGATTAACTTGAAGATGCAACTCCGAGACGGACTCAAAGAAATCTATTATGGAAAATGGGAGGGTGAACGTCCTGAAACGGTTAATGAAAAATATCACGATGATTATGTTCGTTGGTTAACTGATCCGGGTTGGAATGCACCCACGGGTGGCGAAAAAGGAATTGATGTTTCTCGACGTTCTTCTCCCGTTATTCAAGAAATAGAAGAACAGCATCCAACAGGAAATGTTTTAGTTGTTTCTCATAAAGCCACAATTCGGATTATGTTGTGTCGCGCACTGGGAATTGATGTAGGCCGTTTTCGCGATCGCCTAGCCATGCCTGTGGGGGGAGTTAGTATTATTGAAATGGCTGCACACGGGCCATTAATCCACAGTTTAGCCGATCGTTCTCATTTAGATCCTACTGCTATCGAAAACTGATATAACACGGTATAAACCGTATTAATGTTTCGTTCCTGCATCACCCCGGACTGTCGGCAGCACCCGGTCAGACAGGCATTTCACCAAGAAGCCCTCGGCATAACCTTCTAAATTCAGGCTGGCATTCAAATCGCGGTCAATGCTTACACCGCAATTATTACAGTTAAAAACTCGTTCTTTCAGAGCTATTTCTTGAACGTGACCGCAATTTGAACAGGTCTTAGTTGACGGATAGAATCTATCAGCAAACACTACTCTTGAACCGTACCACTCGGACTTATACTCGACTTGGCGGCGAATTTCATAAAGAGCAGAATCGGCAATAGCACCCGCTAATTTATGATTTTTCATCATCCCAGAAACATTCAAGTCTTCTAACCCGATAACTGCGTGGTTTTTGCATAGCCATGAGGTGAGTTTGTGAATTGTATCTTTGCGAATGTTAGCCACTCTTTGATGTGCTTTTGCAAGTCTCAGTCTAGCTTTATTCCTGTTGTTAGAACCCTTCTGTTTTCTCGAGAGTTCGCGTTGAAGTTTTGCCAGATTTTTTTGAGCTTTTTTGTAAGCTCTGGGGTTAACAAAAACAGTACCATCTGAACAGGTCGCTAATACCTTAACCCCTACATCAACACCCAGGTATTCTCTTGATTTTACAGTCGGTTCTGGCTCAAACTCATAGCCTACAGAGATATACCAAGAATCGGCAACCCGACTAATTGTAACTCGTTTAGTCTGGATTTCGGTTAGGGGTTCGTAAGTGTTAACCCATCCAATAAAAGGAAGTTTTAACCTCCTTCCTGACAACTTCATTACCTTACCGCAATTATCTAAAGTAAAGCTATCATTTTTACCTTTTTTCTTGAACTTAGGATGTTGGGCAGTGCCTTGAAAAAAGCGACTAAAAGCTTCTCCCAAGTGCATGAAAGCAAATTGATAAACTCTAGAACTTAGGGTTGACTGCCAGGGATAGTTTGGCTTAATGTGATTGGTGTAGAACTTTTTTAGCTTATTCGCAGAAGGTTTTAGTCCTTCTTTATAAGCCTCGTTCCACATCGCTAAGGCCCAATTCCAAACCCACCTAGAATATCCCGCGTGGGTCGCCATTAAGGTTCTTTGACGGTTGTTAAGTTTGAGTTGGGTTTGAAAGGCTCGTTGCATAGATCTATTATCTGATCTTACAGATAGTACCGTTTTGTACCATAAATCGTCTACTAAGTTACTTCTCTGCGTTCAATGGTAGGAGGGTAATATCAGTTTACAGTTAACAGTGACCAGTGAAGACAGTTATCAGTGACCAGTTTACAGTGACCAGTGAAGACAGTTATCAGTGACCAGTTTACAGTGACCAGTGAAGACAGTTATCAGTGACCAGTTAGCAATCTTGCCTGTTGCCTTTTGCCTGTTGCCTTTTGCCTGTTGCCTTTTGCCTGTTGCCTTTTGCCTGTTGCCTTTTGCCTGTTGCCTTTTGCCTGTTGCCTTTTGCCTGTTGCCTTTTGCTTGTAAACTGTTGACTGTAAAAGCTGTTATAGTATTAGGCGCAAACCTTTGAATTGATCCATCAATGACAGATAGTAAACCTCAAATTCATGTTAACAACTATTCTCCTTCCCTATTAGTTGCTAAGTTACATTGTTACTTCCGAGATTTCTTAGATTACTATGAAATTGAGAAGGGTAGAGTCTTAAGTTCAATGGAAACGGCCGAAGATGAACAAGAACAAGAAGAACTCAGACAAAAACTACAAAAATTAAGTGAACAAATCGCTTATATGGGTGCTGTCAGTGATTCTCTTTCGGCAGCGAATCGACTGCTACACGCTAAAGGAGTTGTTGTTAAGCTGGAGTTAGATGAGGACATTTATAAAATCCATAACTCAACGGAACCATGAAAATACTTGTACTGAATGCAGGTTCTAGTTCTCAAAAAAGTAGTTTATATAATGTTGAGGGAAATACCCTTCCTCAACAACACCCGGAACCGATCTGGGAAGGTAATATTGACTGGACTGCATCCAATGATTTCGGCACTTTGAAAGTCAAAGCCAATGGAATTAAACAGGAAATGAAATTAGACCCCAATAAACGGGTTGAAGGGGTTTCTAAAATGTTGGAGACTTTGACTCAAGGAGAAACTCAAATTCTGGATCAATTATCAGAAATTGATATTGTCGGTCATCGGGTGGTACATGGCGGTTCAGACTATTCAGAAGCCATTCAAATTACGCCTGAAGTTAAACAGGTTATTCACCGTTTAATTACCCTCGCACCGAGCCATAATCCCGCTCATTTAGAAGGAATAGAAGCGATTGAACAGGTGTTACCTGATGTTCCCCAAGTGGCAGTTTTTGACACAGCTTTTCACAGTAAAATGCCGCTATCTTCTGCCGTTTATCCGATTCCTTATCAATGGTTTGAAAAGGGAATTCGGCGCTATGGATTTCATGGAACCAGTCACAAATATTGCGCTCAACGGGCTGCACAACTCTTAGGAAAACCCCTAGAATCTTTACAGTTAATTACTTGTCATTTAGGCAATGGTTGTTCATTAGCGGCAATTCGAGAGGGAATCAGTGTCGATACCACAATGGGATTTACCCCATTAGAAGGTTTAATGATGGGAACTCGGAGCGGTTCAATAGATCCCGCTATTTTGATTTATTTGATGAGAAATCATCATTTTGATGCCGATCAGTTAGATATTTTGTTGAATAAAGAATCGGGCATAAAAGGAATTGTGGGAAGTTCGGGCGATATGCGCTATGTGTTAGAACAAATAGAAAAAGGAGATGAACAGGCGAAACTAGCTTTCGAGATGTTTATTCATCACCTAAAAACATCTATCGGTTCAATGTTAGGAAATCTCACCCGTTTAGATGCGTTAGTCTTTTCGGCTGGAATTGGAGAACATTCCGCCCCGGTTCGAGAAGCAACTTGTGCAGGCTTTGAATTTTTGGGGCTGAAAATCGATGTCGAAAAAGATGCAAAATCACCAATTGATACAGATATTGCAACAGAAGATTCCCCAGTCAGAGTATTAATTATTCATACCGAAGAAGATTGGGCGATCGCCTCAGAATGTTGGCAGATTTTAAAACAAAATTAACCCTTAATCCTTCATCTATAACAAAACACCAAGTCGCGAAAATTAGCTTTCTTTGTGTCTTGGTGTCTTTGTGTTTTTTTCTCCTTAAGCAAAGTTACCTGTTTTGATGAGATGTGCATATTTTTGTGACATCAAACGTAACTAAGGATGCACAAGTTCGATGAACCTGCTAACCTAGAAATAACTTATTTTGTCAGCCTGTAGCTAGCCGTCAAATCCCTCAAATCAACAACAACCCTCAGAGTCGCCTTTCTGGTTTATCGGTGACTGTCAAAAAATTTAGGGTCAGTATCTGAAAACGTGAATCAATCTGTTGTAATTAACTTTAGTGAAGGAAGCTGTCAACGGGGTTTTCCAAGTGTTGTCGCTCAATTGTGGGAGCAGGATCGCAGCATCAAAACTCAATGGACAGGGAGTTTACCCCCTGCATTAGAACTTGTAGAACGCTTTAAAAAATGGCGATCGCTTTATCCAGTGATGTACAATTATTGTGGATGGCGACAGTCAGAAATTGAGTTTGAAGATGAGGATATCACCCAAGTTTCTGAAGCAGAATTTCAAGCCATTTGTCAGCAATTAAGAACAGGTTTAAATCAGTGGTTGAACTCAGGATCATTCGGACGAATTGAACGCCAAATGCGAACTCATCTGACTCCCGATCAAGAAATTCGCGTAATTCTGCAAACAGAAGATACACAACTGCGACGCTTTCCTTGGCATTTATGGAACTTTTTTGTAGATTATCCTGACGCGGAACTCGCTTTAAGTATCCAACAATTTCAACCCCCAATTTCTAAACCTCGTGAGCGAAAAAAGAAAGTTAGACTCCTCGCTATTTTAGGAAATAGTAAAGGGATTGATGTGCAAACAGATAGGCAACTTTTAGAAAAACTTCCTCATGCGGAAACGGTGTTTTTAGTCGAGCCTCAACGTCAAGAATTAGATCGTTGGCTTTGGGATGAACAGGGTTGGGATATTCTATTTTTTGCGGGACATAGTTCTTCTTTGGCTGAAGATCAAATGGGAAAACTTGAAATTAATCCTCAAGAATCTATTTCAATTGAACAACTGAAAAATTCACTTAAAGCCGCAATTAGACAAGGATTACAACTCGCTATTTTTAACTCTTGTGATGGGTTAGGATTGGCTCGTGAACTCGCTGATTTACAAATTCCGCAGTTAATTGTGATGCGAGAACCTGTTCCCGATGGAGTGGCTCAAGCCTTTTTAACGAGCTTTTTACCGACTTTTTCGAGAGGAAAATCTTTTTATCTTTCGGTGCGAGAAGCCCGAGAAAAGTTAGAAGCGTTAGAAACACAATTTCCCTGTGCAGGTTGGTTGCCCGTCCTGTGTCAAAATCCGGCGACAACAGCCCCAAATTGGCAACAATTGCGAGATGGAATCAAACCCGAAAAAATTATCCCAAAAGTTTATATTTCTCCGCCTATTTTATTAACAGGTGTGAGTTTAATGGTGAGTCTATTAGTGATTATAATACGAGCTTTAGGGATTTTACAACCCCTTGAACTAAAAGCCTTTGATCAATTGATGCGATCGCGTCCTGATGAGGGAATGGATTCTCGCCTATTATTAATTACCATTACAGGTGCAGATGTGCAAGCACAATCCCCTGAAGAACGTCAAGCCACCTCACTTTCTAATCGGGCTTTAGAACAGTTAATCGAAAAGCTAACTGAGTATCAACCTCGTGCAATTGGGTTAGATATCTATCGAGAAATGCCGACAGAATCTAACTATAAAACCTTGATTAATTCTTGGCAAAATTCAGATCGATTAATTGGAGTGTGTCGAGTGGGAGAAGATGCAGATAACCCTGGAATTGCAGCCCCACAAGAAATTCCAAAAGAAAATTTACGAGAACGAGTTGGATTTTCTAATACCACAATTGATCCGGATAATATTGTCCGACGTCAACTAATTGGTCAAGCTTCTCCCCAATATTCTTTGTGTCAAGTTGATACCTCTCTTAATTTTCGCTTGGCGTTGCGTTATTTAGCCGATGAAGGGATAACCGATGAAATTACCAAATCAGGAAATGTTAAAATCGGAGAAGCGATTTTTAAGCCCGTCGAACGTCATGCGGGTGGATATCATTCAATTGATGCGAAAGGATATCAATTTATCATTAATTATCGTGCAACTCAACAAATAGCACCTCAATTCACGTTAGCCGAGGTATTAATTGAAAATCGGTTAACTCCAGAATTGGTAAAAGACCGAATTGTTTTGATCGGAACGACAGATAAAACCTTTAAAGATTTCCATCGTACACCCTTCAGTCAAGGGGATGTTCCCGATATTCCCGGTGTTGTTATTCAAGCCCATATGGTTAGTCAAATTATTAGCGCTGTTCAAGACAAACGGCCTTTAATTTGGTGGGTATCTGAATGGGTTGAATTGCTTTTAATTTTAGCTTGGTCTGGTTTAGCCGCGTTGGAAGCTTGGAAGTTCAACTCACCTCAAAAATTGATTTTGGCAATGACAGGAAGTTTGATATTTCTCTATAGTAGTTGCTACGTTATTCTGTGGCTTTCTGGGGGTTGGATACCTTTAATTCCCTCTGCGATCGCCTTTATTTCTACAGTAACCCTGATTATTATTATTCGCCGACTATTCATATCATGTCCGACTAATCAATAATGATTCTGTAGGGGCGGGTTCAGTCAATATCTTTAGCACTACTGAGAGATTGAGATAAACCCGCCCCACCCCATAACAGAATTAATCAACCGGACATAATATCAAACCTCAAATGAATCGATAACCCCAAAGCCCTGTTTTCATCAAGACTGTTTTTGTTATATGAAATCGAAATTGGCTGCTGTTGATAAAAATCAGGGCCTACAATAGAGTAAGCCCTTTCCCCGTTGACTTCCAGAGTTTAAGTTTTATCGTATACTCAAGTTTTTCCAATGGTAACACCTGAAAGAGTGAACCAATTTGAACAACTTTACCGGAAATTGCCGCACACGCCCCTACCTTTAGGTATGGGGATACAAGGCACAAGGCAAGGAAATGCTATAATAACTCTACTGGCAGGGTATTCAACCAGTCTAAAAACCCAGCATCTAATGGATGCAATTAACCTTGAAAACTTAAGGTATGGGGTTCTTGCAAGAAATGCTTTGGCAAGATAAAACCTTAAAGCACCAAGTACAGAGAATCAAGCATTTTTTCTCAAGTACGGTAGGGCATACCGAAACTATCTCTGAAATGGGATGAACGACTGGGGAGACTCACCCCTCTGGAGTAGGTTAGGAAACCAGCTTGCTGTAAGGGTTGTCAATGAATCAGTAATCCAAAGCCGTGAGGTTTGGAGAATCCCCTTTCTTTAGAAATGGGGAGTATGTCAAGTCTGGAGAATCAAACAAATCGATTCGCATCAAGGACGCTCCGAATCATGTTCACCTCTAAATTCGGTCTTTCCGGAACATCTGTATTAATCACACTGGGATTAACCGTTAGTGTAGCAACTCCCGTCATTTTCAGTCCCAGCGCCGCCGTCGCCCAACGTTTCCCGAGTTCCCTACGACGCGATAACATTACCGCCGGAACGATTATTCCCATTGAATACGAAAAAGCAGAAAAAATCGTCTTAACCCCTGAAGAAACCGTACCTGTAACTCTGAAAGTCTCTAAAGATGTTCGTACCACCTACGGACAAGTTTGGCTACCCCAAGGGTCAGAAATTAACGGAGAATTACGCCCGGTTTCTGGAGGTTCTCAGTTTATCGCCTCGGAGGTACTCCTGACAAGTGGTCAAAAATATCGCCTCGATGCTAATTCTGAAGTCGTGACTCGTACCGAAACCATCAGGAAAGGGGCTTCTGCTGGAGATATCTTAAAAGGTGCTGCTATTGGTGCGGCGGCGGCGACAGCCATTGCAGCAGTTGTCGGAGATAAGGCGATCGCCACTGAAGAAGTCTTAGGTGGTGCTGGACTTGGTGCGATCGCGGGTGTATTTTTAGGTCGGGAAAAAGTCGAAGTTGTTGTTATTCGTCCAGAAGAAGATTTAGATTTGAGATTACAATCGGATCTCGTTTTTCGTTAATCTCAAATAACCCCTGTTCTGAGTTGTAAAAGCTACGATTAATTACTCCCCTCTCAAACCTCTCCCTAACCCTCTCAAACCTCTCCCTAACCCTCTCAAACCTCTCCCTAACCCTCTCCTACGAGGAGAGGGAAAAGGTGTCCCCGACGGGACTATTTATTAATCGAGAGGGGACGAATGGCCGAACCCTGCCTCCCTTTCTAAGGGAGGTGCCGCAGGCGGAGGGATTGGGTGAGGTTAAGATCAGATGTTTAACAAAATTCCTATGATTTTACGTTTCAAAAAATATCTCGCTTTATTTTGTCTAATTCTGGGTTTAACAGTTGTTTTTAACGTCCTCAACCCCCAACAGGGTTTAACCTTAGAAACTTGGCTCGCTCAAACCATACCCAGTCCCCGCTTTTCTCCGCCGATTCAATGTACACTCGGTGAAGACTGTTTTATCCTACTGTATCCTGATCGCGATCCGTCTCCGGCTGCCGTTGATTTTGGCTGCGGACGCCAAACCTATGATACTCACAGTGGCACTGATTTTGCCATACCCGATGAACAGACGATGGCTGAAGGTGTACCCGTATTAGCGGCGGCAGAGGGAAAGGTTTTGCGCGTGCGAGATGGGGTTGAAGATCGTCGTGTGCAGGATCAAACGGATAGAGATGCTGTTGAAGGGAGCGAATGTGGAAATGGCGTTGTGATTGATCACAGTATCGCTTCTGATGGTGTCGGTTGGGAAACCCAATATTGTCATCTTCGTAACGGTAGCGTTGAGGTGCAGCCCGGAGATATTGTGGAGACGGGAAGCGTTTTAGGAATGGTGGGGGCTTCCGGTTTAGCGTCATTTCCTCATGTTCATTTGAGTGTGCGTTATCAAGGGGAAGTCGTTGATCCGTTTGTGGGGCCAAATGCTGCATCCGGTTGTAATGTCAGACAAAATTCCCTTTGGGATCGACCCCTTCCCTACACACCAACGGGGTTAATTCGGGCCGGGTTTGCGACCGTTGCGCCTAATATAGATCAACTTTGGGATGGAGAATTTAGCGAAACTCTCTTTTCTAGAGATGATCCAGCACTTTTGTTTTGGATACAAGCTTATGGTATCCTCTCGGGCGATCGCGTAGAATATCAACTTTTTGATCCACGAGGTCGGGCTGTCGTCGAACACCAAGAACAGCTTAACTCTTCTAGTCGGACTTGGCTGGGTTATGTGGGCAAAAAAAATAATCCACAACAGCCTTTAATTCCGGGAACTTGGCGAGGAGAATATCGTTTGATCCGCGATGGCAAGATTATCCTAGAAATAAAACGAGACGCTGAATTAGAGTAATAGTTATTCTTCAAAAAATCAGTCTTAGGGTGAGTTAACAAATCATGTTCGCATCCTCTAGGATGAGTTTGTAAGGTTGTAGGAGCAAACTGACTTGATCCTAAACAAATTGTGGTTTTAATGCTCCGCTTGCGATCATTACCCAAATCCCTTTTGTACTGGCAAATCAGCCTGGGTAGTTCGTTTGACATCTTTTATATTATAGCTAGACTGCAAAATTTACTCTAGCTGACACCGATGAACATCAACACTTTTTTTCAGGGCTTAAAAGCTATGTTAATGGGCGAGATTGAACAGGTTCAGACTTATTCAGGAATGGGCGCTATTCCTCATTCTCAAGGGACAGCATTTCGGGTATGGGCGCCAAATGCCAAAGAAGTTTATGTCACGGGGAGTTTTAATAATTGGTCCGAGACCGAAAATCCCTTAGATAGTGAAGAAAATGGCTACTGGTATGGGGATTTTAAAGAAGCACAAGTCGGTGATGAATATCGCTATATTATCGTTAACAAAGATACAGGCGAAAGCTATAAACGCAAAGATCCCTACTCCAAAGAAGTCACAAATTCCAGTGGAAATTCTATTATTATTTCTTCTCAATTTCAATGGGATGATCGCGACTTTACCCCTCCCAATTGGAATGAGTTAGTGATCTATGAAATGCACATCGGCACTTTCAACGATAAATCTGAAGATAAACCTGGCACTTTTAAGAGCGCTGCCCGAGCATTACCCTATTTAAAAGAACTCGGTATTAATGCCATTGAAATTATGCCGAGTGCTGAGTTTGCCGGTGATTATTCTTGGGGTTATAACCCTTCTGATATTTTTGCCGTTGAAAGTGCTTATGGCGGTTCACAGGGACTTAAAAAATTTGTGAATGCTGCTCATAAAAATGGCATGATGGTGATTTTAGATGTTATTTATAACCATCTCGGCCCCAGTGATTTAGATTTGTGGCAATTTGATGGCTGGAGTGAAAATGAAGGCGGTGGAATTTACTTTTATAATGATCGCCGGGGTCAAACCGCTTGGGGACACACTCGACCCGATTATGGTCGTCCAGAAGTTCGTCAATTTTTGCGCGATAATGTCTTAATGTGGCTGACCGAATATCACATTGATGGACTGCGTTGGGATTCAACTCTCAATATTCGCTCGATGGAAGAAGATGGAACAGAAATTCCAGAGGGTTGGAGTCTGATGCAGTGGATTAATGAGGAAGTTAATAGCCGTTTTCCTGAGAAAATTGCCATTGCAGAAGACCTGAGAAATAACGAATGGATAACCAAAGAGACAGGTGTCGGTGGTGCCGGATTTGATGCTCAATGGGACCCACAATTTATTCATCCAGTTCGGGGTGTGATTACGGCATCTGATGATCATTCTCGGGATTTGAATGCGATTCAAGATGCCATCACCCATCAGTATAATTCTAGTGTATTTGAGCGGGTGATTTTTCTGGAAGCTCACGATGAGCCTCGACTTCCCGAGGAAGTTTGGTCGGGAAATGCTGAGGGTTGGTTTGCTCGCAAACGCTCAACGTTAGGTACAGTTTTAGTTCTCACTTCTCCCGGCATTCCGATGATTTTTCAGGGTCAAGAATTCCTTGAGCATAACGATTTTGAAGACACTGAGCCATTAGATCTCGGCCGACGTAAAAGCTTCCGTGGAATTTTCAATCTTTACCGAGATTTAATTCGTTTACGCCGGAATATAGACGGTAATACTCGCGGCTTACTCGGCCAAAGTGTGAGTGTTTATCATGTTAACAATACGGATAAACTTCTCGCCTTTCATCGTTGGGAAACAGGTGGCCCGAAAGATGATGTTGTGATTGTTGTTAATCTAGCAGATCGCAGCTATGAAAGTTACAATTTAGGCTTTCCTAAAGGGGGAGGTTGGCGGGTACGCTTTAATAGTGACTCCCAACAATATGGTTCCGATTTTGGCAATTATGGGGGGAATGATATTCTGGCGGAAGAAGGTGAAAAAGATGGGTTAGACTATAACGGAAATATTGCGATCGGCCCCTACAGTGCATTGATTTTATCTCAAGATCATGAAGATGTTGAAGAGGTTAATGATTGATCGATCTTCCTTTTTGACTGATTAAAAGCAAGAGGCTTTCATTATCCCTGTAACATCTGAACCCCCTCACCTTCTAGAAAGCGAGGGGGAATTATTTTTTAATCAGATTTATTAGATTAAGGCATGGAAAGCGGTTGAATATACTGCTTATTCGCCCGAACATAACAGCCTTGATTTGTTAATAACCAAGGACTCTTTCCCGGGCTTAACTCAAAGGCATTAGAACGGTTTTTATTCGCTTCAATTTGATCAACATTTACCCGATAAACCCGTAGAATTTTTCCATTGGGTTTTTCTCGACAGTTGAGTTGACCATCACTCGAGGTTACTTTCCATTTCGGCCATGTGGAAGAGCGCAACGGTTGAGATAACCAAGTCCCAGAATTATTCCAGTTAAAATCTCCTTTAGCATCAGGAGAAGGCAAGGCTTCCACTAAGTCTAATACATAGCTTTGGCCGACTGAAGCACAGGTTGGCCCGCCTTTGACTTTCCAGGTGACTTTTGCAGCCATTTTCCCAGAACGAGCAATCTGACGCCGGACAATGCTAATATCACCAATACATTCTCCCTGGCCATCTAAACCGCGATCCGAAAATGTGCCTTGATAGGTGTAAGAACCGCCACCGCCTTGTTTTTCTGTAATGCGGATCTCTCCGACTACTCTACGCTTGTTCAGCGTTGTAGAATAAATTCCGGTTAATGTTGAATTTGTATCAGGTTTAATTGAGAGGGCTGTGGTTCCGCCAGTGCTTTTGTAGGTGGATGCCAAAGCCGGACTAGACATTAACAATACAGTTGCGGCTACGCTTAAGAAACTCACCGCTTTTGAGTTGAGGTTTTTCATCGTTCGTTCCCTGGTTATAGACACTCATAAAATGCCTACTTTTCTCTTACGAACGTTTAATAACAAGTTCAGCATAGTTTGACAAATTTTTCTATAATTTTTTGAAAAGGTTTATGAGTCTATCTTAATTTTATTGAAGATTCTCTGAAATTGGCAAACTTTGTATCACAAGATTCGGTAAATTCATCCCATTCTATGTTTTGATTTTCACTTGATGCACACAACAATTCTAAAGAAATTGTAGATTTCTTGCCAATCAGTTGCTGTTGTCGTCAAAAATCGTGAAAAAGGCACTCAACGGATCAAAATCAAAATATCCGTTTTGCAAGCTAAATTTGATGTGACAGGATAACCCCATGTACGAAAAAATCACCCCTCCAACCACAGGCGAAAAAATTACCTTCAACAATGGCGAACCCGTTGTACCTGATAATCCGATTATCCCGTTTATTCGGGGAGATGGTACGGGTATCGACCTATGGCCGGCTAGCCAACGGGTGTTAGATGCAGCCGTAGAAGCCGCTTATGGAGACAAACGAAAAATAAGCTGGTTTAAGGTTTATGCCGGAGATGAGGCTTGTGAACAGTATGGCACCTATCAGTATCTCCCCCAAGATACCCTCACCGCCATCAAAGAATACGGAGTCGCCATCAAAGGCCCTCTCACAACCCCTATCGGTGGCGGAATTCGTTCGTTAAACGTGGCGTTACGTCAAATTAACGACCTTTACGCTTGTGTTCGTCCTTGTAAATATTATGCGGGTACGCCCTCACCTCACAAAACCCCGGAAAAATTGGATGTGATTATCTATCGGGAAAATACAGAAGATATTTACTTGGGAATTGAATGGAAAGAAGGCAGTGAAATTGCTCAAAAACTGATTCATATCCTCAACAATGAATTAATTCCAGCCACACCCGAACATGGTAAAAAACAAATTCGCCTCGATTCCGGGATTGGGATTAAACCGATTAGTAAAACGGGTTCTCAACGTTTAGTTCGTCGGGCAATTCAACACGCTTTGCGGTTGCCAAAAGCCAAACAAATGGTGACTTTAGTGCATAAAGGGAATATTATGAAATATACCGAAGGTGCATTTAGAGATTGGGGTTATGAACTGGCAACGAGTGAGTTTCGCAACGAATGTATTACCGAGCGAGAATCTTGGATTTTGAGCAATAAAGAAAAAAATCCGGATCTGTCTAATGAAGATAATGCTCGTCAAGTTGAACCGGGTTATGATGGGTTAACGCCCGAAAAACGCCAAGAAATTGTTCAGGAAGTAGCGGCAGTTTTAGAGGCAATTTGGGAAACGCACGGCGATGGGAAATGGAAAGAAAAAATCATGGTTAATGACCGCATTGCTGATAGTATTTTCCAACAAATTCAAACCCGACCTGCTGAATATTCTATCTTAGCAACCATGAACCTCAACGGAGATTATTTATCCGATGCTGCTGCTGCGATGGTTGGCGGTTTAGGCATGGGGCCTGGTGCAAATATTGGGGATGAATGTGCCATTTTTGAAGCGACTCACGGCACCGCCCCAAAACACGCAGGATTAGATCGCGTTAACCCTGGATCGTTAATTCTTTCCGGGGTAATGATGTTAGAATATATGGGATGGCAAGAAGCCGCAGACTTGATCAAAAAAGGACTAGGAGCTGCAATTTCTAACCAAGAAGTTACCTATGATTTAGCCCGGTTGATGGAACCTCCCGCCCCTGAGTTAAAGTGTTCTGAATTTGCTGAAGCGATGATCAAATACTTCAAGGAATAAACTTTCTCACTGCATAAAAATTCCCCTTGTCGCAGAGATCCCTTTTTCTTTGAGTGGCGATCGCACAATTTCCTCTGAAACAAACCTCAAAAAAACGCCCGAACAATTGGGCGTTTAGTATTTAATAGGGGTGTTAATTTTAGAGTAGGCAATAGGCAAAAGGTAATCTTAGGGGACAGGGAATGAAGAGAAATTACCCCGACCAGACTCGGAAGAACCAAAAACTTGAATTATGATAGAAAATGTTAAGAAATATTAAGCCTATCCATGTCAAGGGTTCACAGAAATCAGTCAAAACCGCGAGTTATCGTTGTAGGAGCGGGAATTGGGGGACTCACCACCGCCGCGTTACTGGCCCGCAGGGGTTACGAAGTTCTCATTTTTGATCAAGCCATCATTCCCGGAGGATGTGCTTCTACCTTCCAACGCCGGGGGTTTACATTTGATGTCGGCGCCACTCAAGTCGCGGGACTCGAACCGGGTGGTATTCATCATCGGATTTTTTCAGAACTTAATATTGAACTTCCCGAAGCAACGCCTTGTGATCCGGCTTGTGCGGTATTTCTTCCCAATGAAACCTCACCCATTAATGTTTGGCGAGATCCGCAAAAATGGCAAAATGAACGTCAAAAACAGTTTCCCGGTAGCGAGGCGTTTTGGCAATTAATGAACCGATTATTTCAAGCCAGTTGGCGGTTTCAAGGGCGTGATCCGGTCTTGCCACCTCGCAATCTTTGGGATTTCTGGCAACTGATAAAAGCCCTTCGTCCGGATACATCGATCACGTTTCCCTTTACTTTTTTTACAGTAGCAGATGCGTTGCGTTTGTTCAAGTTAGACGACAATTTACGACTGAAAACTTTTTTAGATCTACAACTAAAACTTTACTCTCAAGTTGATACTGAAGAAACGGCGTTATTGTATGCTGCAACCGCTTTAGGCGTTTCTCAGGCACCCCAAGGGTTGTATCATTTACAAGGCAGTATGCAGGTGTTGAGCGATCGCCTCGTTGAAGCTTTAGAACGAGATGGCGGTAAACTGTTAATGCGTCATCGTGTTGAAGCCATAGAAACCCAACAAGGAAAAGCGGTGGCGGTGAGGGTAAAAAATCAGAAAACAGGCGAAGTTTGGCGAGAAACGGCTGATTTTATTATTGCAAATGTTACTACTCAGAATTTAGTTCAACTGACGGGAATGGGTAATAGTCAACCTCAAACGCCCTCTCAGCTTCTCCAACAAGGTTATAAATACCGAGTTGATAAATTGCCTCCAGCTTCTGGCGCGTTTGTTGTATACTTAGGTGTGGATCAATCGGCAATTCCGGCTGGATGTCCGCCTCATCTACAATTTCTCTATGATTATAATCAGTTAATCGGTGAAAATAACTCATTGTTTGTTTCGGTGAGTCATCCCGGCGATGGACGCGCACCCCAAGGGAAAGCCACCATTACCGCCTCGAGTTTTACCGATACTCGCCAATGGTGGAATTGTGACGACTATCAAGCCTTAAAACAACAGTATACTCAAGAAGCGATCGCCCGCCTGAGTTGCTATTTTCACCTCACCCCAGAAACCCTCATTTACCAAGAAGCCGCTACCCCTCGGACTTTCGCTCATTTTACCGCTCGTGATCAAGGCGTGGTTGGGGGCGTGGGTCAACGAATTCCTACTTTTGGCCCGTTTGGGTTTGCCAACCGAACCCCCATTAAACAGTTGTGGCTTGTTGGAGACTGTACGCATCCGGGTGAGGGAACTGCTGGCGTGTCTTATTCGGCGTTAACCGTAGTCCGACAAATAGAAGCCAGTTTGTAGAATTGACAGCAGTTTGCGCCTTTTGTCAAGTAAATCCCAAGAACCCGGTAACTTTGGCGAGCATTGGCTTTTTACTCCTGATCATACCATATAGAGAACACCAAGAGTAAATCTTGGTGTCTTTGTGTCTTGGTGGTGAGTTTACTTTTCCTGGGGCTTGATCCCCCTAACCTCACCAAGGAGAAAATTGATTAAAACCTGTCTATTTTTGAGAAAAACATAAAAAGTTTTGAAGTTTAATCAAACTTACGTGTTTTTACGGATAGAATGAATGACAAAAAACACAGTATTATCTCTGAAATTAGAGAACCAAAATTAAAGCTGATATCATCCTAAGCTCTGTTTGACTCTCAACAGATAAATAGAGCTACAAACCTTAATATACCAAGCTGTTTTACCGATCTGATATAAAGTCAAATATAACATACCATATAAATTTTTGATCAACTTTTTATTTGATCCTATCTAATTTTTGGGAAATTATTGAATTTGTAAAAATTCTGTAAAGATACCGAGAAAATACGGACATTCATCTTTGAGTAAATTACACTGGAGTTATTGCAGTAGTCCGAAAAAACACGTAGATGTGAATTGACAGACTTAACAACCCTCGAAATATCACATAGGCTGTCGATCTCGTAGCCTCAATTAATCCCATAAAAATCCTTAATTAAACTGTTCAGATTTAATAAAACTCTAATTGAGAGTTTAGAATTCAACCGGAGTGCGTAACTATGACTACACCTATTAAAGATATCATTGCTGTCTACGATAATCTTCCCGAAAATACTGAAGATCAATATACCGCCCAAGAAGTTAATTTTCCTAGAAAAACCTTCAATCACGATTTTCAGGTTGGAGAAGAAAACAACCTGATTATTCAAGGATTTACAAATAATCAGGATCAAACCTATGATTTGCTGTCATTTGTTGATCAAATAAATATCAAGCGAGTTAATAACAATCAAGTCCAAGGAGAAAGACAAGTTATTTGGTTTGAACAAGAAAGTAGGTCTGAAAATGACCTGTCTTTAAAACCTTCTCTTGTTTCAACAATGGAAGAAACTTTGCTGAGTGATGTTATTAATAGAGGAACCGATAATATTTTTGCGAACCAGGGAAATCCCGACGGTAATATTAATAATATTGAACGAGTAGATTTAGTCTCAACCAACGGATTATCTAGCCCAGAAGAATTTTTAGATAAAATTGGGTTTTTAGTGGTAGAAAGAAGCGGAAATGATCCGTTTAAAATTGCAGCTATTACAGCAATTGATGAACAGGGAAATCCGACTCAGTTTGGTACTTTGCAGAGTATTAGTGTAGACAGTTGGGGACAATCATCCCATTCAATTCGTGCTGAAGTGATGCGAAAAGATTCCAGCCAAAATAATTTAGTTTCCAGCAGAATTTTGCCAAATTCACAAGCAATAGCAGGAATTTTTATCAGCTACCAAGATCTCAATATTGCTGACAATCAAACCTTCTATGGATTCTCACTTTTTTCGCAAGACATTGATGAAAATAATGATTTAGTGGGTTTAAGTGATTTCCCCCTAAATACCCCAGAAAATGATTTGCAAGGCAATCCTATCGGCAGTTTAGACTTGATTTCGGTGGGTAGAATTTTTATTCAAAAAGATATCAAAATACCGCCCAAAATTACTAGCGATGGAGAGGGTGAAAAAGCGGATATTTCTATCCCTGAAAATAATACATTAGTTACCGACGTTAACGCAACAGACGACAGAGATAGCGAAGGAAACGGTTTAGCCTATAGCATCAGTGGGGGAGAGGATGAGGACTTATTTACTATTGATCCGATCACAGGGGAATTAAACTTTAAACAGTCTCCTGACTTCGAGAACCCAACAGATATTGATCAAAATAATATCTATCAAATTGAAGTCACTGTTACTGACTCCGACGGTTTAACCGATGTTCAAACTCTCAATATTACTGTTAGAGACGAAGTAGAAGAAACTCCTGTTGATGATGGAGAAGAAGAAACTCCTGTTGATGATGGAGAAGAAGAAACTCCTGTTGATGATGGAGAAGAAGAAACTCCTGTTGATGATGGAGAAGAAGAAACTCCTGTTGATGATGGAGAAGAAGAAACTCCTGTTGATGATGGAGGAAACGATAACGAAACTCCTGTTGATGATGGAGAAGAAGAAACTCCTGTTGATGATGGAGGAAACGATCACGAAACTCCTGTTGATGATGGAGGAGAAGAAACTCCTGTTGATAATGGAGGAAACGATAACGAAACTCCTGTTGATGATGGAGGAAACGATAACGAAACTCCTGTTGATGATGGAGGAAACGATAACGAAACTCCTAACTCACCCTCTATTCCTCCAACCGAAGACACAGACGATACCACTATTCCGCGAACCGATGATGGAGAAGAAAACAACGACTCACCTACATCTATCCCCGTCGGAAATAATTCAAATTGTGGATGTTCAGTAATTCCTGAAATAGAAACTGTTTCCTTCCCCTCTCATCCAACACTTAATGCTAATATTACTAATGTAATGGAGATTTCATGGAGTGGAAGTGAAGCCGATAATACTTTCACTGGACACTCAAGTAATGAAGCTATTTTTGGCTTTGGTGGGAATGATATTCTCAACGGAGTCGAGGGTCAAGACTGGGTTGAAGGGGGTAATGGTGATGATCACATTCGCGGTGATATTGGTCACGATACCCTCGTTGGGGATGATGGAAATGACACTCTTTTAGGAGGTCAAGATGATGAATTTTCCCTCAGTCGTGACACCAATGGAAAAGACTGGATAAGTGGCGGTTTGGGTCGGGACTTCCTCTCAGGAAATGAGAGTGAAGATATGCTGATGGGAGATGAAGACGATGATATGATCTACGGGGGTCAAGGTGACGATCAACTCTTCGGTGATCAAGGAAATGATACCCTTTGTGGCGATCGCGGATCGGATACAATTATCGGGTCTAATGGTAGTGAAAACCCCGTTGGTGACACAGAAGAAAAAGATGTCTTATTTGGTTATCAGGACAATGATTTAATTCAAGCAGGTCAAGGCGAAGATACTGTCTATGGGGGTAAGGGAGATGATTTTCTTCACGGTGGAAAAGATAATGATCTAGTCTGGGGAGATCTGGGAAATGATACCCTTTCTGGTGATCAAGGCGATGATACGTTATTCGGTGATCTAGATGACCCAAACTCCACTGAAGGCGGAAAAGATATGATTTGGGGAGGCGATGGAAATGATTTCATCTGTGGAAATCAGAATAATGATACTCTCATGGGAGGTGCAGGAAATGATATAATACGAGCTGGAAAAGAAGATGATTTTCTATTTGGTGAAACCGGAGATGATCTCTTATTTGGTGATTTAGGAAACGACAAAATCTGCGGAAATGAGGGGAATGATACCCTGTTTGGGGATACAGAAGATGAACTCGCTCACGGTGGTCAAGATACTTTAATTGGTGGAAATGGAGATGATGTTCTCAGTGGAAATCAAGCCGCAGATACTCTCTGTGGCGGAGAGGGAAATGATAGTCTTCATGGTGGAAAAGATAACGATGTCTTGAAAGGAAAAGCCGGAGAAGATTGGCTATTTGGTGACGAAGGAAATGATACCTTAACCGGGGGAGAAGATCGAGATTATTTTGTATTATCTGCTAGTAGTGGAACCGATATCGTTGAAGATTTCCAAGTCGGTGAAGATTTAATTGTTCTCGATCAGGGTCTTAGCTTTGTAGACTTAGCTATTTTTCAACGGGATACTTCCACTGTTATCGGTATATTGGAACTGAATCAACCTATTGCCATTTTAAACAATGTGGCGGCATTTTCAGTAACAGAAAACAGTTTTATGAATCTGTAATTGACAAGTTTGCACTTGTTGCATTAGTCTTTAATACTTGTATCCAAAGTTAATATAAACCGAGTTTCAGCGATTACTTTGGCTTCCTAACAACAGATTTATAAAGAAACCCGGTTTCGCTCATAGTTTCTGTTCCCAAGCTATTTCCTGCTGTCTATATAACGCCGCAATACTAAATGAATCGTGCTTCTATACTCTGCCCCAAGCTCTCGAAACCATGCCATCATATCAGCATCTAACTGAATCAGGTTAAGAGCTTGGGCTGCTGCTACTCTCAGGATGGCATTCTCAAAAAACTCATCCGTTAGAGGTGGAATATCACAGTGAAGTACCTGACGCCAACGCATAGGCTATGGCGCGGGTACAACTTGGCTCCATTAAGATAATAAGATTCCTCGGAGATTTTTCTAATCATCCTTTACCCTGTGATTGCTGTGTTTTTTTTCCATACCCGCTTACCGAAAATTTTGGGTCGAAAGCCCCGTTCTTCTAAGACGGCTTTTTATTCCAAGCTTGATGTATTATAAAGCTTGTTGATTAAACAAAGGAAATGAAATCCAGGTATCGCTACCGATGCTACCCGACACCCTCCCAAAAATTGGCATTAGCCAAGTTATTTG
>NZ_JAYGHR010000030.1:0-30011 GCF_034932365.1 Limnoraphis robusta BA-68 BA1
GCGTAAGACTATCTCAGGATAGCAGCACCCAAAGAAGCGCTAACCCGCCAGAATTTAAGCAGCTATCAATTTTTGATCTGCTTAAATAGATGGAATCACCGTCCGTTCACGGCGGTGAGGATGTCAATCAGCACCCTATACGCTCTACCTTTCCAGTCAGTTTTCACCCTTTCGACAGACAGACTTTGCATCTGTAGCTAGATGCGAGTAGTATGGGAGAAGAAGAAATTTACAACTCATGGAGTTGATCCCACGCCTTCTGAACGTGATCGCAACGGTATGAGTTGATAGGGGTGTCATTGATTTCAGAGAAATGTCGTCAGTCCAAGTCAAGTCTCATTTGAGATGATTCGATAATCAATTCTTTGTTTAGTTGTCACTTAGCAGGAGAAATAAAATTGATGCAGCGCCGAGGTGTAACAGTGTGGTTCACAGGTTTAAGTGGTGCCGGAAAAACCACAATTACCCGTGCAGTAGCCGAGGAATTACGCTCACAAGAATGCCAGCTTGAGATTTTAGATGGCGATGTGGTGCGGGAAAACCTAACCAAAGGTTTGGGTTTTAGTAAAGAAGACAGAGACATTAACATCCGTCGGATCGGATTTGTAGCCAATCTTCTCACCCGCAACGGTGTTATTGTCTTAGTCTCAGCGATTTCTCCTTATCGACAAGTTCGCGAAGAGGTTCGCCAAACGATTGGGGACTTCGTAGAAGTTTTTGTAAACGCTCCCTTAGCAACTTGCGAAGAACGGGATGTCAAAGGCTTGTACAAACGAGCCAGAGCTGGAGAAATTAAACAGTTTACAGGTATTGATGATCCTTACGAACCGCCCCTCAACCCAGAAGTTGAATGTCGAACCGATCTCGAAGAGTTATCGGAGAGTATAGCTAAGGTGATGAATAAATTAGAGGAATTGGGTTATCTTCCATCGAAGGTTGCAGTTTAATCAATTTCCTCAAAACCTTTAAAAACTTGAACGAATTCTACGCGACACACAAACCTGCAACTTAAGGTTTAAGGTAAAAGTGTTGCGTAGATTTGTGTTTGTCATAGATGAAGGTAAAAAGCGTTATGGAAATCTCGACAGGTTGGCAGCAATACCGTCAGTTAAGGCTGTGGCTACTGACAACAATTTTAGCCGTCGGCTTGACTTTGGGAGGTTGCTCAAAACCAGGGGAGTCCGCTAAAACAGCCAACGTCAGTCCAGAATTTGAACAACAGGTTATTCAAGTGATTCGTAATAACCCCAAAGCCATTTTGGAGTCTGTACAGGCTTACCAACAGCAACAGCAAGAAAATCTCCAAAGTTCTCGGCAGTCCTTCCTCGAACAGATGAAAACCAATCCGTCTGCTATTATTGGCAGTTCTCCAACGACCGGAGCATCCAGTCAGCAGATTGTCCTGTTAGAGTTTTCCGACTTTCAATGTCCCTTCTGCGCCCGCGCTCATCAAACCATTAAACAGTTTATGGATAAGCATCAGGGACAAGTGACGCTGGTTTATAAGCACCTGCCCCTCAGTCAAATCCATTCGGAAGCTCTCCCGGCAGCAAAAGCCTCTTGGGCGGCTCAACAACAGGGGAAATTTTGGCAATATCAAGATGCTCTGTTTAGCCAACAAGAAAAATTGGGTGAAGATTTGTACGTCCAGATTGCTACTACTTTAAATCTCGACTTAGAACAGTTTAATCGCGATCGCCAAAGTTCAGAAGCCCAAGCCTCTATTCAAAAAGATCTCGAACTTGCTCAAGCTTTGGGGATATCTGGAACACCCTTTTTCGTAATCAACGGTGAAACCTTCTCGGGAGCCGTTGAACTGTCGGAAATGGAAGAGGTTTTAGCCCGAGTTAGCTCCAAGAACTAGCCCGGAACTTGAGACATAAGGCCAAAACGACTGAGGTTAGAGAGGTAAACCTCCGGAGACACGGTTAGCCTGATTTCCTTACCCAATAGGCATTTCAGGACTTTTTTTGCAAAAGGGGTTGCACAAAAACCTAGACTGTGTGTTATGCTAGCTAGCGTTAACGAAATTAACAAACCGTACAGGGAACAAGGAGGTGATGCCCATGACAGACAGTAGTAAACGCATGGGTCACCTGATTGGAAAATGCCGGCTGCGTGCCGGAGCTGACTACTAGAGTCAAGCTAGTTTCCGTCTAGAGCATTTAATGTTCAAGATGGAGTGGCTGCTCTAAAGAGTTCTTCCGGCAGTCAGGTTCCAAATCAGATGACCCGCTAGACCGCTCTCATCCTATTAACGCTAAGGCAATTGCTAAAGCTATCTGTGGATGAGAGCGGATAGTTTTTTGAGGGGAATATTACTCCTCACCATCAAATAGAGAGGGGGTTGAAGATGGCTGAAGTATTGAACGAAACTCAAGTCCAAGAAAGGGCGGCTCAAGTTCCAGACTGGAAGGTTGAGGGAAAACAATTAAAGCAAGTGATCAAGTTTAAGGATTTTGTCGCCGCAATGGATTTTGTGAACAAGTTGATCGAACCTGCGGAAGCGGCTGGACATCACCCGGATATTGCAATTTCCTACAACAAAGTGACCATTAGTTTAACAACTCACGATGCGGGTGGTTTAACGGAGAAAGATTTTGCAATGGCGAAGCAAATTTCGAGTCTGAAGTAAATCGGCGGTTGGACTCGAAAACTTGAACCCGCTAGAATCGCTTTACCTAAAATGTGCAAAGAATGCCCCCACTAGAACTTGATTAGTGGGGGAGGTTCAAAAAAAGTTCCAGTGGGGTTTTCTCTTATTTGGGTTAAAATCTAGATGAGTAGAGATGTTGTCTGCAAGGTCTCTACACTTGGTCAGAAATAACCGATAATAGTTTAAGAGAAGTAACTTAGTAGACGATTTATGGTACAACACGGTAGCTCATCAAAGAATTGTCAACATTCGCAAAGATACAATTCACAAACTAACCTCATGGCTATGCAAAAACCACGCGGTCATCGGGTTAGAAGACTTGAATGTTTCTGGGATGTTGAAAAATCATAAATTAGCGGGTGCTATTGCCGATTCGGCTTTTTCTGAAATTCGCCGCCAAGTTGAGTATAAATCCTCGTGGTACGGCTCAGTTGTAGTTTTTGCGCTATATAGCAGAGAAAGAGTTGATTAGGACACTGTTTTTCTGTCAAATCCTTTTATGATAAAGGTTTCAATTCTGTCTCCTGTCTCGGTGTCTCCTGATTTCTGCTATAGATTTTACCCGTCAACTAAAACCTGTTCAAACTGCGGTCACGTTCAACAAATAGCACTGAAAGAACGAGTTTTCAACTGTCAGGCTTGCGGTGAAGTCAAAGATCGTGACTATAATGCGAGTCAGAATTTAGAACGTTTCGCCGAAGGCTATTCGGTTTGAGCCTGTGGAATAGGAAGTGCCGACACCCTATGAAACCCAGTATAGTCTGGAAGAAGCAGGAACGAAGCATTAATACGGGTAGAACCCGTGTTATATCAGTTTTCGATAGCAGTAGTGTTGCAGTCTTTCAGCATCTACGACCCCTATGATTTTTCAAAATCCAGAATATTTAAAAGAGTTAGCCGAACAAGCAGAGTTAATTGAAAAGCTATTAGATATCGGCGCATCCTTGTCGAGTACACAGAGCTTGAGTAGTCTACTCAACTTGATTTTAAGTAAAAGTCGGGAAATTACTTATAGTGATGCAGGAAGTGTGTATCTCGTAGACAATAGCGACAATACCCCGAAATTACTGTTTAAAGTCGCTCAAAACGTCTCGCTTCCGAATGTGTCCTTTCGTGAGTTTGCCATTCCCCTGACTGAGAGAAGTTTGGCGGGATACGTCGCCTTGACGGGTGAAACGTTAAACATCCCTGATGCTTATCAGTTACCGCCAGACAAGTCCTATCGCCTCGATAGTAGTTTTGATCGCGATATTAGCTATCGAACTCGTTCGGTGTTGGTTCTTCCCATGCAAAACCGCCAGGGGGAAACTATCGGGGTACTTCAGTTAATTAACCGCAAAATTAGACCGGATGTCACGCTGGTTCCTGAAAATACCCTAGAAATGACTCAATCCTATGGGGAATGGGAAGAACGGATTTTGCGAAGTCTAGCCTCTCAAGCGGCAATTTCCATCGAACGCAACCATCTACAAGAGAGTATTGAATATCTTTTTGAAGGATTTGTCAAGGCTTCAGTTCAAGTGATTGAACAGCGAGATCCCAGCACCTTTGGTCATTCTGAACGGGTGGCGCAACTAACGGTTCGTTTAGCGGAAGAAGTGAATACGGCGACAACAGGCTCACTCGCGGATATCACATTTAGCGATCGCCAAATTCAAGAAATTCGTTATGCTGCATTATTGCATGATTTTGGCAAAATTGGTATTCCTGAAGCGATTTTAACGAAGTCTAAAAAGTTGTATCCTCATCAGTTAGAAGTCCTACGTCAACGCTTTACTTTAGCACGACGGACTTTAGAATGGGAATGCACTCAGGCCAAATGTGAACTCTTGCTGCAAAATGAAAAACAGACTCATTCCGAAAGTTCAGTTCATCAGAAAATTGAACAGTTAGAAGCCAATTTAAACCAGGAACTCCAGCAATTAACGGATTACTGGAATTTATTATTACAGGCGAATGAACCTCAAGTCACAGAAGAAGAACCGCTAAAAAGACTCTCCGAATTAACTGAGATTGTTTATCGGGATCTCAACGGGGAAACCCAACCATTAATTACTCCCGAAGAAATGAAACAATTGTTAGTTAAACAGGGAAATCTCACGCAGAATGAACGGTTAGTAATCGAGTCTCATGTCACCCATACCTATAAGTTTCTTGAGAAAATTCCCTGGACAAAAGATCTACAAAATGTTCCTCAAATTGCCTATGGACACCACGAAAAACTAGATGGGACTGGCTATCCTTTGGGATTAAAACAAGAGAAAATTCCCATTCAGGCTCAAATCATGGCAATTGCGGATATTTATGATGCGTTAACAGCCGGAGATAAGCCCTATAAACACGCATTACCAACCGTCACGGCGTTAAAAATTCTCCGAAAAGAAGCCGATCAAAATAAAGTGAACCCTGATATTTTAGAACTGTTTGAGAAACGTCAAGTTTATCAAGTGATAGGACATAGTTTAGATGTGGTAATGAAACTGGCGTAGAATAGGGTTATAAAATACGGGTATCAAATCCAGTTCAACTCTTGAAGTTCAGGGTGTAGATATGATGATGAAATAAAATTATACGCTTTAACAAATAAGGAGTACAGGATGAAGGCGGACAAGGGAATTAGATGGTATCAAAACCCTGTATCATTTTGCAAAGTCACTCGATTTTTGTTAGTATTCTGGTCATCTCCTGTATTTTTAGGCTTTAGTTCTAGTTCCGTTTTAGCTGAATATTCAGATAACAATTCAGATAATATTGCATCTCAATCTACTTTAGAACAACTCCAACGTTACAGTCAAGAAGGACGCAAAAACACCTCATCCAGTCAAGTCACATCGGTTTCTCAACTGTCTGATGTTCAACCCACAGACTGGGCGTTTCAAGCCTTACAATCTTTAGTGGAACGGTTTGGCTGTATTGCAGGTTATCCAGATGGTACATTCAAAGGAAATCGTTCGTTAACGCGCTATGAATTTGCAGCCGGTTTAAATGCTTGTGTTGAACGAATTAACGAGTTGTTAAACGCCGCAGTCGAAGATAGTTTAACTGAAAATGAATTCATTGCTTTACAACGTTTACAAAATGAATTTGCAGCAGAATTAAGTTTACTTCGAGGTCAAGTTAGCCGCTTAGAAGAACGGACTGAGGTTTTAGTCGCTAATCAATTTTCTACCACAACTAAACTCACGGGAGAAGGAATTTTTGCGATAACAGATGCTTGGGGAGATGATATCGCCTTTCAAGGAACCGAAGAAAACCGCAATCAAACCGTCTTTCAAAATCGAGTTCGTTTGAATTTTAACACCAGTTTTACAGGTGAAGATTTACTCCTAACTCGCCTTCAAATGGGAAACGCTCAACCGTTTGATTTGGGGTTTACTCGTCAAGGAACACAAACCTTTAATTTTCGCGGTGATACGGATAGTAAAGTTGAATTAGAGCGATTATATTATCAGTTTCCAATTACCAATCAACTTCAGTTAATATTAGCCGCAAAAGGTGTCACTTGGGATGATTTTGTTCCGACAGTTAATCCTTATTTAGATGATAGAGATGGCGGAAATGGAAGCTTAAGTACCTTTGGTCAACGCAACCCAATTTATCGCATTGGAGGGGGTCGCGGAATGGGTTTACATTATCGATTTAATGAACAATTTTTAAATGGAATTTTTGGGTCAACTTCTGTGTCTGTGGGTTATCTGTCTGCGAGTGCGGGAGATGCGAGTCAAGGAAATGGTTTGTTTAATGGAGATTACGCAACGTTAGCCCAAATTACAGTAACGCCGAGAGATAATTTACAGTTGGCTTTTACTTATAATCATGCTTATTCAACACCGGGAAATTTTGGCTTTGATAATGGTTTAAGAAATGGTTTAGTAGTTGACAAAAATAGAGGTAATATTAATGGAAATGCAATTAATGGTGTAACTGGGAGTGGAATTGCCAACTCAATTTTAGGCTTAAGTGAGGGAATTAATCCCGGAAGAATTGCGTCAGGAGTGGTTAGTAATTCCTATGGGGTACAAGTTTCATGGCGAATAAATCGTAAAATCGTATTAAGTGGTTGGGGAGGATATACGGATGCGAGAGTGATTAATATTGGGGATGGTCAAATTTGGAATTTTGCGGTAACATTAGGATTACCGGATTTGTTTAAAGAGGGAAGTTTGGGCGGGATTGTTATTGGGAGAGAACCCTATTTGAATGATATTGATGCGCCGAGAGACTTAAAAATAGAGTTTCCTAATGATCAATCTTGGCATTTAGAAGCGTTTTATCGCTACCCGGTAAATGATAAAATTTCCATTACTCCGGGGATAATTTTTATTACAAATCCCAACCAAGATAGCCGCAATGATGATATCGTGATTGGGACGTTAAGAACAACGTTTTCTTTTTAACGAGCATCTAAGAATCTTCGGGTTTTAATACAGGTAACGTAAACCAAAAGGACGCGCCCGAATTTTCGTTAGCAATAACGCCTATTTTACCCCCATGAGCGTTAATAATTTGCTGACACAAATACAAACCTAAACCTAATCCTTTAATTTTACCCACATTTTTACCTCGTTTGTAGAGTTCAAAGAGTTCTTTTGAATCTTCTGAATTGATTCCAACGCCATCATCTGAAATGGTGTATTTTACCCAGTTTTCAGTTTTCTTTTTAGCCTTCTTGTCGGTGATGACTTCCGCAGAAAGCGTTAACGTTAATCCGGGGGGATTATATTTGATAGCATTAGAAAATAAGTTGTCAAAAACCCGCCAAAGTTGAGTAGAGTCGGCTTGAACTAAAGGTAAAACAGAGGGGATTTTTTCCTGAAAGTTAACCCGATTTTTGTCAAAAAAAGGCTGCCATTCGGCGATCAGTTGTTGGGTAAAAGGGATCAAGTCTAAGGGTTGACAATGCAGGGAAATTCCTTCTAAACTAATATCGCTGGTTTCAACTAAAGAGTTAATCAGATTGAGTTGGCGATCGCAACTATTCGCCATTTGTTCTACAATATTTCGAGGAACTGTTAGTTTTGGGGAGGATTCTAAGGTTAATAAGTTCTTCAAAACGATTAACATTCCGGTTACGGGATTTCGCAAATCGTGAGAAACAGCATGAATATAAACTCGTAATGCAGACTCAATTTTTTGGCGTTCTTTAATTTCTTTTTGAAGTTGTTTGTTTTGTTCAATTAGTTGTTTTTGCTGTTCCCGCAACGTAATCTGAGTTCTAACACGAACTAAAACTTCTTGAACTTGAAAGGGTTTTGTAATATAGTCAACGCCACCCACATCAAAAGCCATGACTTTATCCATCGTATCATTAAGCGCACTCAGAAAAATAATCGGAATATCGTGAGTTTTGGGTAAACCTTTGAGATATTGAGCAATTTGATAGCCGCTCATTTCGGGCATCATAATATCCAGTAGAATCAAATCAGGAGCGAGCGCTTCTATCGCTTTCAGTGCTTGTTTACCATTGGTGGCTTTGCGAACTTTATAGCCTTTTTCCTCTAACATAGAGGAGAGCAGTCGTAAATTTTCAGGAGTATCATCAACAATTAAAATATCAGCTTGCTGAATCGAAGACTGAATCATCTGTGTACCCCTTATTTTGATAGGATTTGGAAATCTGTTGGTGAGGGATGCTATCATTCAGAGGTTGCCCACGTTTCCCCCTTAAATCTTATTTGGGCGATCGCTAATCAATTCTCTCCATGTAGTTCGTATTAAAATGTAACATTTTTCAGGTCAATGGATATTGTAGCGAGATTGAAGCGAAGGGGAACGCATTTTTCTAAAATAATAAAGAAGTCCATCTATCTCCTAAAAATCAATGTCAGGGCTATCTGTATCCTCTTTCGCCCAGCCCCAATCTCTCGAACAGTCCCTCAAGCACTTTTTTGGTTATGACTCTTTCCGCCCGGGACAACGTGAAATCATCGAACAAGCCCTCCAGAAGCAAGATTTGCTGATTGTCATGCCCACAGGAGGCGGAAAATCTCTCTGTTTTCAGTTACCCGCACTCCTCAAACCCGGGGTAACAGTCGTGGTGTCGCCCCTGATTGCTTTGATGCAGGATCAAGTCATTGCCCTCGAGGATAATGGCATTGCCGCAACGTTTCTTAATAGTACCCTATTAGCCGAGGAAGTGCGATCGCGGGAAGCATCCATTCTCAAAGGTCGAATTAAACTGCTTTATGTTGCCCCTGAACGGGTTTTAGGCGAGCGATTTTTATCTTTTTTAGACCTAGTAAATACTCAAGTTGGGATCTCGGCTTTTGCCATTGATGAAGCCCATTGTGTTTCAGAATGGGGGCATGATTTTCGGCCGGAATATCGACAACTTCAACGGTTGCGACAGCGTTATCCTCAGATTCCGATGATGGCATTAACAGCTACAGCCACCCAAAGAGTTCGCCAGGATATTATTGAACAGCTTGCCTTAAAACAGCCTTCAATTCATTTAGCGAGTTTTCTGCGTCCTAATCTATCTTATGAAGTGGTTCCGAAATCGACCCAAAGTTTTAACCAACTGGTGAAGATTATTCAGCAAGCAGATAGTTCAGGAATTGTGTATTGTCTGACTCGAAAACGGGTTGAATATTTAGCTTTTAAATTGCGAGACAAAGGAATATCTTGTTTACCCTATCATGGCGGATTACCCGATCAAGAACGTCAAGAAAATCAAACTCGTTTTATTCGAGATGATGTACAAGTGATGATCGCCACAATAGCTTTTGGAATGGGAATTAATAAACCCGATGTTCGCTTTGTGGTTCATTATGATTTATCGCGAACTTTAGAAAGCTATTATCAAGAAGCTGGACGGGCTGGACGAGATAGTGATCCGGCTAAATGTATTCTGTTTTGGTCAGGAAGTGATATTAAAACAATCGAATATTTTATCGCTCAAAAACCTCAGCCCGACGAACAACGAATGAGTCGTCAGCAACTTCGACAAATGATTGATTATGCGGAGTCAACCGAATGTCGAAATCGAATTATTTTAGGTTATTTTGGGGAGCCATTTCCGGGAGATTGTGGTCAATGTGATAATTGCCGCGAAAGTAAGCCCCTAGAAGATTGGACGATTGAGGCGATGAAGTTTTTGTCCTGTATCGCCCGATGTAAAGAAAAATACGGAATCAGCTATATTATTGATATTCTACGAGGGTCGAAAAGTCAAAAAATTATTGAACGAGGACATGATAAACTCTCAACCTATGGGATCGGCAAAGATAAGACAGTTGATGAGTGGAAAGGCTTAGGGCGATCGCTAATTCATCAAGGGTTAGTTGACCGTACAATCGATGGTTATGGTATCTTGAAACTAAACTCCCTGAGTTGGGAAGTGATGCAGCGTCAGCGTCGAGTTGAAATTGCGATTCCTCAAAAGCGAAACTTAGACATTCAAACTCGTTCATTGGCGGCTGAAGTGGAAATGTTATTTGAACATTTGCGTCAACTTCGTAAAACAATCGCAGATGAACAATTTATTCCCCCTTATATGGTTTTTCCGGATTCTACACTGAGATTAATGGCACAACAACGTCCGGTAACGCTTGAGGCTTTATTAGAGATTTCGGGCGTAGGAAATCATAAGTTGAGTCGCTACGGAGAACGATTTGTTAATACGATTCGCAACTATTGTGAAGAACAAGGTCTTTCTGTGGAAGCAGCACCTCCTCCATAAAAATGTATGATTCAAAATTACGGTTCATCAACAGATAGCCAAATGTATACTCTACAATTGCATCAGCAAGGGTTGAGTATTGAAGAGATCTCCCATCATCGGAATTTGTCGGCGAGTGCTGTGGTTGAGCATTTGCTCAAGTTAATTAGTATGAACCAAGCGGTTGATATTAATCGTTTGGTTTCATTGGAACGCCAACAAATAATTATTCGTGCGATTGACACTCTTGGAGATACAGGGCTTCAGATTATTTATGACTATTTAGCCGAGCAATATAGTTATGATGAAATTCGCTTAGTTAGAGCGGCTTGGCGACAGTATCGCATGGAGTTTTAGATCCCTGAATTTGACGGAAATCTTGCTAAAAATGTCACCCGCTCTTTTTGGGACTTGATTTGGCCTGCATTCCCCCATAGAATGATCACAATAGGCTACCGTTTGGCAAAAAAAGATGAGCCATCGTCCAATTATTTTAGGTATTGTTGGGGATAGCGCCGCAGGAAAAACCACTCTAACGCGGGGAATCGCTCAAGTTGTCGGGCCAGAAAATGTGACGGTGATCTGTACAGATGACTACCATCGCTATGATCGTCAACAACGCAAGGCTTTAGGAGTGACTGCACTGCATCCCGATGCGAACTATCTTGATATTATGCAGCAGCATTTGACTCTACTGCGAACCGGACAACCCATTCTCAAACCGATTTACAGCCATCATACCGGAACATTTGAAGCACCTGAGTATGTCAAGCCCAGTCGTTTTGTGATTGTCGAAGGGTTACTCGGTTATTCGACTCGTGGCGCCCGTGACTGCTACGATGTTCGGGTGTATCTCGCCCCACCGGAGTCTCTGCGGACTCAGTGGAAAATTAAGCGAGATACTATGAAGCGAAGCTACACCGAAGAAGAGGTGATCGCCGCCCTTGTCCAACGGGAACCCGACTCAGAAGCGTTTATTCGTCCTCAACGCAAGTGGGCGGATGTGGTGGTTACATTTTATCCGGCGGAAAATGGCAATACAAACAGTTCAAATTTGAATGTGCGTTTGGTTTTGCGCCCCACTATTCCTCATCCCAATTTTACAGAAATTCTTGATCAAAGCGCTCGCTATCCGCTCTCAGCAGTGCGTTTAGGATTGGATCGAGATATGGGTAAACCTGTGGATGTTTTGGAAGTTGATAGTCATGCAACGCTTGAACAGGTGAATGCGTTAGAGATGCTATTTTGTGATGAATTTCCACACTTAAAAGATTTTTGTAGTGTGGGAAATCAAGAACTGGGTAAACTCACCGGAACTACAGGAGAAATTCTACAAAGTTATCCATTAGCGATCACCCAATTATTGATTGCTTATCACATGATTAAGGCAACTAAAATCGTTCAGTAAACCCAGAGTAGAGAAACTGCAAAACCTGCATCTGAGGTGAGATTACTAAAGGATCTTGAGGCGCTGGAATCATCTCACCTCGGAAGTCTAGCAGAGAGACTAACAGCAGATAAGCCAGGGCTAAAATCACAGAAATTGCACCTGTGAGATAGGCAACCAGTTTTGAGCGTTCCATATGGAATCAGAAAATATACTAACTTTTTTTGAATCAATCTGTGTAAATTATAGCATTGCGATCGCATTTTTAATAGACTCCTATCAATCTCTCTAATTCTGCTTTATCGCTACTGTTTTGAGAGTACAATGGTTAATGAGTTAACTGTTGAAGGAAGTATTCACAAGGATTGAGATTAAAATGAGTGAGAAACAAGAAGAATATCTTTTCACTAAGGAGATATTTGAAAATTTACCTAATTTTATAGATAAACATCCAGAAATAAATGACTCATGGTGTTATAATCGTAAGGTTTTCTCCGAATTATCACGAATAAAACATTTTGGAAAGATTGCGTCAACTCTACAAAATATCATAGAGATTGCTGCTGTTTTTCTTGACAAAAATTTCCAAAAATTTCCAAATTTTAGAGTGCGTAAATTTACGTCTGAACTTCATATAAAGAATGATCATATCATTCAGTGGGGAATTCTAATTTCTAAACTCAATACTAAAGAAAGTGATATTAATTGTGATTTTTTTATTGAATTAACGCCTAAATCATTGCAAATTAAAGCAAAAATTGTTAATTTAGATAACCCAGGCAGAATAGGAGATTTAAAGAATTTAAAGAATGACATAGAGTTTAATGATTGGAGGCCTCACGGCGAGGGAATGATCAAATATTTTTTTATTAAAGAACTAAATTCTCTTGAAATTTATGATGATATTGATCCAGAGGCTTATCATTCTGAAATTGAAATAGGCATTGAAGAAGCCTGTCGTATGTCAGTCGATGAATTTATATATTACTTGGATAAAACTTTTCAAAAAATGTTACCTCTAATGTTAATATATATGACCGACGATCCTATTCCTGGCATCTGTAAATATCTCAATTTAGAGCCTTTATATAGTCTAAGTCAATGTGCTGATAGTACAGGTTTTGAAGAAGAAGAACTAGGAAGATGGGTAAAAATAATTAACAGAAAAAAACAGGTAATATTTCAAGGGCCGCCCGGAACAGGAAAAACATTCATCGCCAAACAAATCGCTAAACATTTAATAGGAGGTAACGACGGTTTTTCTGAATTGGTTCAGTTTCATCCCGCCTATACCTACGAAGACTTTCTGCAAGGAATTCGTCCTCAGACACAAGACGGACAGCTAACCTATTCAATGGTTCCGGGTCGATTTCTTGAGTTTTGTAAAAAAGCAGAATCCTGTAAAGGAACTTGTATTCTTATTATTGACGAAATTAATCGGGCGAATTTATCTCAGGTGTTTGGAGAGTTGATGTATTTGTTGGAATATCGACGTGAAAAAATTTGTTTAGCGGGGAGTAATGAACCCTTTGGAATTCCCTCAAATGTTTACATTATTGGAACCATGAACACTGCTGACCGTTCTATTGCTTTGGTTGACCACGCACTTCGTCGCCGCTTTTCTTTTATTACGCTTTCTCCAAATTATGATGTATTGCGTAATTACCTTTTGCTAGACAGTATTTATATTGAGAAATTAATCGATATTCTAACAGATTTGAATAAAACAATTGATGATCCGCATCACGAACTGGGGATTTCCTTTTTCTTAGTTGATGATTTGGAAAATAACATTGAGGATATTTGGACGATGGAAATTGAACCCTATTTAGAAGAATATTTCTATGATCAGCCAGAAAAAATAAAGAATTTTCGATGGTCTGAGATTAAAAACAAACTTTTTAACTAACAAAATTGTATGAAATACTTCAATGTTTGCTACTCATGTTTTTGGGTTTTTGATCCCCCCTAGCCCCCCTTAAAAAGGGGGGAATAAGAAATCAAAAGCTTAACAGTCTTGCTTGAAAAGGGGTAAATAAGCTTAAAATTCCCCGTTTTGATCCCCCCTAGCCCCCCTTGAAAAGGGGGGGATTTAGGAGGATAAAGTCCCCCTTTTTAAGGGAAATTTAGGGGGATAAAGTCCCCCTTTTTAAGGGAAATTTAGGAGGATAAAGTCCCCCTTTTTAAGGGGGATTTAGGGGGATCTCTTTTTAAGGGGGATTTAGGGGGATCTCTTTTTAAGGGGGATTTAGGGGAATCTGTGTTAATCTGACCTTAATTTAAGATAGTTAAAGTTGAAATGAACAAACCCAAAATTATAGAACTCACTGAACACCAACCCCAACTATTTGAACGGGATGAACTTAATACAGAAATTGCCGAACTGATTTGGAAAAATTATAAAAATTTAATTGATGTAGATTTTCCCTCTATTAAAACTCAAGGGAAAACTCAACTCACACCTAAAGGATGGGTTGGTCAAATTACCCTAACACCTGAACTACAAATTTACATCAAGCCAAAAGTTCCTATTTCTAATCTATTTGGAATGTTGGAATATGCTTATCAATTTAAAGATTTTAAAATCTTTAATAATCAATTCACTGAATGTCAAACCGTCAAGGATTTTTATAGCAGACTTGCAGATATTCTCGCCCATAAAATACTCGCTCGGACTCGTCAGGGACTTTACAGAACTTATATTCCGGTTAATCGTCATCTCTCCGCTATTCGAGGACGAATTGAGATGCGAGAGGCGATTAAAAAACCCTGGAACGTTAAGCTAAAATGTCACTACGATGAACACACTGCGGATATAGAAGATAACCAGATTTTACTTTGGACGTTGTACGTTATTGGTCGGAGTGGCTTGTGTTCGGCGACGGTTTCTTCTAGTATTAGAAAAGCCTATCATGTTCTGAATGGGTTAGTGAGTCAACGTTCATTTCAAGGAAAAGATTGTGTTAATCGTTCCTATAATCGTCTGAATCAAGATTATAAAGAGATGCACTCATTTTGTCGGTTTTTCCTCGATAATTGTGGTCCATCTCACCAAGTTGGAAACTATACAATGTTCTCCTTTGTGGTGAATATGCCGAACTTGTATGAGTTGTTTGTTGCAGAATGGCTAAAATTGAATCTTCCGCCTGATTTATCAGTTAGAATACAAAGTAAACTGAATATTGGAGAAAAAAGATCGTTTGTTCTTGATCTAGAAGTTTACGAAACTCAAACCGAAAAAACGCTCTATATTATCGATACAAAATATAAACCACCGGATACCCCATCGAATTCTGACATTTTCCAAGTAACAACTTATGCGACAGCTAAAAATTGTTCTGAAGCGGTTCTCGTTTATCCCGCACCTTTGATACAGCCATTTGATGAAACAATTGGAAACAGTAATATTCGGGTTCGTAGCCTAACTTTTTCTATTGATGAAGACTTAGAACAGGCGGGTCAAACATTTCTTAAAAGTCTTTTTGAGCGATCGCATTAAAAAAATCCTTGACCTTTTCTTAAGAGAATTGGAGTGTTTCTTGAACTACAGCCAACCTAGAAACACTGAAAGAGGGGGACTTGCCCCCTCTCCTAGTATCTCCTCATCTGGGATATAATAGGATGACCTAAGTATTCAAAGAAAAGGAGATGCGCCCTGATGGTAGAACACCCAAATTGATCGACTGGTTAAGCAGAGTATCCCCAAGTCAGGGATATGTGGACAGAGTTGGACACTACGGACAAGTCACATTTCATGCTTACGACCAATCAAGGTGTGCGAGTCTATATTGAGATTATTGCAGTTCGGTTTTGATAAATACAAGAGGTCTATTGCAATTACCCACTTTTTTACAGAAAAGTCTCCAAAACCAGAGGCAATAGAAGGTTAAACTCCCTGATTTCTCAAAGCAAGAATTCTGATCCGTCCTTGTCCAAGTTGTTAAGAATAATTTCTGTTTTAATCAAGACCTTCCCTCTGTTCGCAACGCTAGCCGCTCTAACGGTAAGAGCCTGACAGGTGAGGTACTCTACTAGAATAGTTAATCCCCGTGAGCTAAGATAGCCTTACGCTAATCGATTGGTCTTAGCCACAACCCATAGATTCACCTGTCCCTGAAGGAAAATTAAGTTAATAGCCTACCCGAGTAGGTTAAGGCTACAATAGCTTTCTCACCAAATTTCTAGCTGATGATGTCCATTTTTAGCTGGATAGAGGTGTTGCAGTTCAAGGAATAGTCCCCTAGTACAGACCGACGAGTAAGTTCAGATGACAGTAAGAAGACAAAGGAGAGCGACCAATACCCTCGTTCGACGCCAAGCAACCCCGAAAGAGCGCCAACTCATCCATTTGCTGGCGAACCTGGGCTGTTCTTTGGTTAGATATGGGATGCAACACGCTAATAGTAAGGGGATTATTTCACCACCCGAACGCAAACAACTCGCGGAATGGCATCACTTGCGACTTCAGCAAATTCGCCGCATTGAACGGAGTTTAGAACCCATAGCGACTCTCAAACGAGTTTATTTCAAGAGTGAATTGAGTCCACGAAATCTCAAATCTCTCAAACTGCTGTGGACTGATGAAGACTGCAAAAGTCGGGTCAAACGAGTTGACCCAGAACTTGATGACATTCTCAGTGAGGCTTTGGATAAGGGAGATACGCTTAAGCAAATCTTTCACACCGTTAAGGTGGGAGAACGACAATTTTCCCTAGCGGTAGAGAAGGGAAAAGTCCCCCTTTGGGTGAAACAATGGGAAGAATCTGATTATGAAATCGATTTCTTTCCGCCTGCTTTCTCCGCCTGGGCGGACATTGTGGACGACTAGGACAGTTTACAGTGACCAGTTATCAGTGACCAGTGGGGAGCATTCTTAAAGAACGCCCCTACATTTGGTTAGAACGGCCAGAAAGATCTCAATAGAAAGATCAACAAATAGATACTCAACCCCCCTATAACTATCACGAGCAGCAAATCGCTAAATAGCTTAAATGATTTTCGAGAAGTTAGAGGTAAATCTGCTGTAACTGGCTTGTCTTCAGAGGGAGAAAGTTGAACAGGTTTCGGTTCGATTAGAGGTTCAACAGGTTGAGTTTCAATTAGAGACGGGAGTGCAATTTATGATTCCATTAGCTGAGATTTAGGTTTGTAGGTGGAAGTCACTTGTAATTCTTTTAACTGTTTATCTTCCACTTTTGACGGGGCGTTGGTTAACACACAACGGGCTTGTTGAGTCTTAGGAAAGGCAATCACATCTCGAATGGATTCTTCTCCCGCTAACAACATCACTAACCGATCCAAACCATAAGCAATTCCCCCGTGAGGCGGTGTACCATATTCAAAGGCTTCTAATAAAAAGCCAAACTTACTGTAGGCTTCTTCTATTGTTAAGCCAATGGTTTCAAACACTCTTTCTTGTACTTCTCGTTGATAAATTCGTAGACTTCCACCCCCAATTTCATACCCATTTAAAACTAAATCATAGGCTACTGCACGGGCGGTTTTTAAGTCGGCTAAATCATCAGGATGGGGTGCAGTAAAGGGATGATGTAAGGCTTCAAAACGCTTTTCGTCTGCATTCCATTCAAACATCGGGAAATCCGTCACCCACAGTAAATTCATCTGATCTGGAGGAATTAACCCTAATTCTTCCCCAACTAATAACCGCAAACGGTCTAAGGTTTTATTGACTGTGTTGGTTTCACCCGCTCCAAATAGTAACAGAAAACCGGGTTCGGCTTGGGTTCGTCTGAGAATTTCTTGTTTTTGATCTTCGCTGAGGTTATCTTTAATTGCGCCAATGGTATCGAGTTTTCCGCCTTCTTTAACGCGAATATAAGCTAAACCTTTCGCCCCCGCTTCACTGGCTTCTTTAAACAAATCCCCACCGGGTTTAATTCTCACATTAGAAAAGGCTTCATTTCCGCCAGGAATTGGTAATATTTTAACGATTCCCCCCGACTGAACCGCCCCAGAAAAGACCTTGAACCCGCAGTCTTTAACTAGATCGGAAACATCGACTAATTCTAAACCAAAGCGAGTATCGGGTTTATCACTTCCATAGCGATCCATTGCTGAGGCGTAGGTTAAACGGGGAAAGGGAAGGGGTAATTCTATCCCTTTAACGGTTTTGAAAATATGAGCGACTAAGGCTTCATTTAAGGCGATAATTTCATCTTGAGACATGAAACTCATTTCCATGTCCAGTTGAGTGAATTCGGGTTGACGATCGGCGCGTAAATCTTCATCCCGAAAACACCGCGCAATCTGATAATATCGATCCATTCCCGACACCATCAACAATTGCTTAAACAGTTGGGGTGACTGCGGTAATGCAAACCATTCACCAGGATTAACCCGACTGGGGAGAACATAATCTCTCGCGCCTTCAGGGGTAGAACGAGTTAAAATTGGGGTTTCAATCTCGATAAAATGTTCTTGATCTTCGAGGAAACGACGGATCGCTTTAACTACCGCATGACGCAGTTGCAGGTTGCGAGTCATGCGATCGCGCCGAATATCTAAATAGCGATATTTGAGGCGTAATTCTTCTTTAACGGATTCATTTTCACTCGTCGAAATTTGAAAGGGAAGCTGTTTTCCGAGGGCGTTAAGAAGTTCAATGCGATCGGCGTAGATTTCCACCTCTCCAGTGGCGAGTTTAATGTTTAGGGACTCCTCAGGACGCTGAGAGACGCGACCCGTGATTTTCACCACATATTCACTTCGCATCGTTTCCGCGATGTTGTAGGACTCTGGAGTGCGTTGAGGATCACTGACAATTTGAACGATACCCATGCGATCGCGCAAATCCAGAAAGATCACTCCGCCATGATCTCGACGACGATCCACCCATCCGCAGAGTGTGACGGTTTTTCCGATATCGGTGCTTCTCAGTTGTCCACAGTAATGGGTTCGCATGGCTGTCGATTTGTCGTTCTGGATTCACATACAAGATTAGCAAAATACCAGTATATAATAAGTGAGCAAAATTTCTGACTTAATTTTTATTTTATTTTTCGGGGTCAGTCAGGGGAGACGATCAGGGGTCAAACGACAATTGAAATTTGAATTGGTCTTTGAGGACTGATGCAACCCAATTGTATTTATAATTCTAATGTGAAAGATGCGTCATGCTCTGTTCACTAACTCGACAATTAAAAGCTGTTAACGGTTCACCATTCACTGTTTCCTGTAATGACTCACTATCAACAACTCATTCGAGTTACAACAAATGCTAAATCCCTCGTCCGATTCACTCGTCAAGTTGAGGATGTCGTTGCTCAATCCGGTGTTAAAACAGGCTTATGTACGATTTTTTTACGCCATACTTCTGCAAGTTTAATTATACAAGAAAATGCCGATCCGGATGTATTAGTGGATTTAGAGAATTTTTTGTCAAAATTAGTTCCTGAAGGCAATCATTACATCCATGACGCCGAAGGCCCCGACGATATGCCCGCTCATATTCGCAGTGTTTTGACCCATACTTCTGAACAAATTCCGATTTCTCAAGGACGATTAGTGTTAGGAACTTGGCAAGGTATTTATGTTTGGGAACATCGCAACCATCGACACAACCGGGAAGTAATGGTTCATATTTCAGGAGATAATTATTAAAGAAGCCTCTGTAGGGTGGGTGAGGGTTTTTAACTTTTATCGTTGAATTTTACCAACAATTCTCACCCACCCTACTTCTTTCAAGGTGGGTGAGGGTTTTTAACCCTTATCGTTGAATTTTACCAACAATTCTCACCCACCCTACTCTTTTCCGATATTATCGGGGATTTGGGGACTATTTGCACCCCAATCCGTTGAATAAATTCCTTGATCAACAAATCGATGAAAACTAGAAAATTCCCAGTCAGCAGGAGATTGACATAAACCGTGTTTTACAGGATTATAATGAATATAATGACAGTGATTTTCATAGTCTTTTTCATTTTTAATTAGATGTTCCCAAAATCGTTTTTGCCAGAGGTGAGTTTCTTGCTTTTTGATTCGAGATTCACTCAGTTGAACTGGAATGTTTAATAACTTTGCATAACGTTTACTCACATAGGTTTTTATTAATCTCCAACGGATTGAATAATCGTCATCCCCTTCTGGTAAAGTCCAAATGCAGTGAATATGATCGGGTAAGAGAACAATCGCATCTAGGGTAAAAGGATATAGTTTCATTACATGATTAATCGAATTTATAATGGTTAATCGAGCTTGTTCTTCGCAAAGCCAAGGGATTCTTTTGTAGGTAACTTGAGTAAAAAAATAAGTTCCTCCAGCTTGACGTAACCTGCGGTAATTAGGCATATTTTGTTGCCTCTGTAGGGTGGGTGAGGGTTTTAACCCTTATCGTTGAATTTTACCAACAATTCTCACCCACCCTACTTTTAAAGGTGGGTGAGGGTTTTTAACTTTTATCGTTGAATTTTACCAAGAATTCTCACCCACCCTACTTTTAAAGGTGGGTGAGGGTTTTAACCCTTATCGTTGAATTTTACCAAGAATTCTCACCCACCCTACAACATTAATAACGGTTAAGATTCTCGGCCAGAAGCCCATTTATCTCGCCATTTAACAATCCCTTCACTGGCAATCACCCAACGACGAGCAATTATATTTTCTCGTAGGGGTGCTTGTCCTTCTCGCAGCATCACATACTTATAATTGATCAATTTTCCGGCACTTTCATTAAAGGGAATTTCACCAAACCAAGTATTACTATTGATGTATTCTAAAGGATATGCTTTGGCAATATCCCAGTTTCCTAACTCGGGACAATCTCCAATCACAACAATACTTTCACCGGGAAGGGTTTGTACTCCATTTAACTGCGCCCGAATAATAGTTTGGGCTTTGAGTCGTTCTCCGAGATGAGAAAGGACAATAACTTGCTTAGAATCGAGTTGAAGATTGTGTATTTTTCCGTCTTGAACTTCGTATTTATTCGGTGACATAATATCGGTATGTTCTCCATCGGGAAAACCCGTTTCTACTGCTTCTAACGTTACACTTTCGCCCCGATTTAGAGCAACAAAAACTCGAGAATCTCGATAACGACGAGTGTAGCAATAAATATCCGGTGTAATATATTTTTGCCATTGACCTCCCATCGAAACCGCAGGATTAAACCGTCGCACCCCTGAAAGCAGTCGAATTGTACGATAAACGGGGCTATCTTTATCCCATTTTTCCATCATTGGACGGTTGTAGGGATCATTATTTCCGTAGGGATTTGGATCGCCATTGGTATCATTATGAAGATATTGTTCGGTGCCATAATAAATACAAGGAATTCCTCGTGAGGTCATAATTAATGCGATCGCCAATTGTAAATCATCTGGATTCTGATTTAACGTTTGAAAACGGTGCATATCATGGTTATCAATGAAGGTAATCAGTTCGGTTGCACCGTCGTAGTAATGATCTTTATCGAGTACATCTTTAATTAAGTAAAAACCACCTTCTTCACAGTTTCCTAGCGCTCGTCGAATAGCCACACACAACCCAAAGTCTAATATAGACATCCCCGAATTATTCACAAATTCAACAGAACGTCCATCATCGGGGCTAGAATAAATCCACTCTCCAAAGATGAAAATATCGGGTCGGTAGGTGGTGATATCGGCGATAAATTCTTGCCAAAACCAAATCGGCATATGTTTAACGGTATCGATTCTTAAGGCATCTATGCCTCGATCTAACCATTGTTTAATGGCTGATTTGATATAGGTTCGATAGTTAATATTGTTTTCATTAAAAGAGGCGAGTCCTGCTAATTCACAGTTTTTGACTTGCCATTCATCTTCCCAGTTTCTCACTTCGCCGTAGTGATGATACCAATGATTTTCATCATTATGAAAATCTGCAATTTTCACGCCATCATCATACAATTCTCCCTTCAGTCCTGCCACATCGGGGCTACTATGGTTACAAACGATATCAAGAATGAGTTTCATCTTGCGTTTGTGCAGTTCCTCAATTAACCGATCAAAAACGGTATCTCGGGTTTCTTGAGTTTCGTTTAATGAAGGGTTTTCATTCACTCCAATTAAGCGAGGGTTGAGGCGTTTAAAATCTTTTGTCCAGTAACCATGAACGGCTGCACTTTCAAAGAACAATCCTTCAACTTGTTCAAATAATGGCGTTAACCACAGGGCGGTTACACCTAAATTTTTCAGATAGTCTAACTGATCAATAACGCCTTGTAAATCTCCGCCCCAATATTTCCCCCATTCTTGTTTTTCCGGATCATAAAGTTCGGGATTGGGGCCTTGATTATTGTCTGGATCTCCATCATAAAATCGATCTACAACAATAAAATAAATCGTTTCTTGACGAAATTCAATATCTCGCGTGTAGAGAAATTCTAAATCAATATCTTGTTCAGCAGAGGCTTCTACCGTTTCTTCTATCTTTTCAAATGCTTCGTCTTCGCTCAGTTGGTCGGGAATTGAAGGTTTTTTGACGGGAAGTTGAGAGGTCATAGGATGAACAATATTTAGAGTTAAATCAAGAAGGCTTCTTAAAGTATCAACTTTTAACAATCAAATCAACTGTTTTTAGGTACTATTCTCCTAAAGTGAGATGATTGTTTGAGATTGAGCATAAGATTAACATTTTGATCGACTCTAAAAATCTATCTGAAGACAGATGTGTATTGTTTCGGGTTAACCGTTTAATATTATGACTTTTTTTGAATCGGGATTTGTACTTCACTATATTTGAGAGATTCTGGCGTCATTGGTGAATTATAAAACAAGCGTCGAGGAGAACCTATCACTTGATATTCTGGATGTTGTTGTAACCAATTCTCTAGTTTCGAGCGATGAATTTCATAGCTTTCCCAAGTATAAGCCCCTTGAATTCCAATACTCACAACCATCATTTCTTGGGTATCAACCACTTGAACACCTGGCTGAACTTGCTGCGGGGAAATATTCGGACTAGAATATAGAAAAGAAACATCAGCCTGAGAAGCATCTTGATAACGGGCTTCTACAGGTGTTGTCATCGAAATATTATTACTGCTAATATGCTGAAATAAGGGGTTAAAGGCGGCTTTTGTCGCTTGGGTTAAATCGCCAGTATGAGAATAAGTTACCCCCCGATAAGCCGGATAATATTTGATTTCAACCACACCCGCTTGAGTCGGTTCAGGAAATCCTTGGGGTAAAGAAGTCGGCATAATAGTTTATACTCCTTTTTGATAGTCTCATTAATAGTTTAGCAGCTTTAATGATTGTTTATAGGCTGTAGGAAGCCTAAATTTTTAAGGTGGGAAAATCGGGCAGAAATCAGAAATTTGTTTGAGATCGGTTAAGGTAATTTCGGGTTTATCTCGATACATCACGGCTTTTCCACTGACATAAACGTAACCTCGCCCTAAACCCGCGTAGCGTTTTTGAATGAGTTGAACCAGGGGCGCATTTTTATCATTTTTGGCTTCAGGAATCCATAATTTTAAGATATGATCTTTTGAACCTGTATGAATTAACGCCCCACTTCCTATCCATTTTGTGACACCATCTTGTAAATCACAAAAGATTGTAATCCATTGTTCTTCGGCTGCTGCTGCGAGAATTTTTGGATAATCTAAACGCACTGAAAGCACCCCCGCCCTTATTCCATTCAGACGATAATCTTGAATAACTGAGTCTCGCAGCGTCCACCAAGACATCAGTAATTCGTAGTTCCGAAAAGCACCATTTTGATTCGTGTGCGGGTCCCAAATAATTCGATGATAGGCTTGGGCTTCGGCTTCCGCTTCCATCATTTGTTGATGATAAAAAACTGAACGACCATATTTAATAAAATAGGGACTCCAGCCTTCTCGAATTAACCAAGTATTATAATTTTCACCGTCTTTATGAATATAGCAAATAATCCGACCATGACTATCTCGATATTTCTCTAAACACACTTCAACAGGTTCATCCCCATCAAATTCTACATCAACTTGAGTTAGTTCACCGTCGGGATTCGTAAAGTATTGGATCGCCATTTCAGAAGAGGCTATTCCCGCATTCGTAACGGGTTTTGTTCCACAGGGAAAGGATTCTTCTGTATCAACACAATGCAGCCTCAAAAATTCCCGTTGACCATTCAACAATACTTTGAGGGTATCTCCATCAACTACTTTCGTAACTTGTAAGTTTTTAATCCAAGTTCCCACTGTTCTTTAAAGGCAATTTTAGGTACAATTGATGGCTATGATATCATAATTCTAATCAAAATCTTGTTAGAGAAATGCAAAGTTTTGTCACTTTAAGGAAAACAGGCTTATCTTGGGAATTTGAGACTGAAGAAGCTTTAGAAAATTTTCTCTTTACTCATCTCGACGAAATACTGGGCTGGACTGTCATCAAACGTCAATATATTGTTAATGGTCAACGTTGTGATCTTTTGGCTACAGACAAAACCGGACGGTTGGTGGTGATTGAGTTAAAAAATGTTGAAGATCGAGGCATTGTTCAGCAGCTTACTCGATATTATCATGCCTTGTTAGAAGAAAAGCCCTTTAGCGATCGCATTGATTATGAACAACCTGTGAATTTAGTGGCGATCGCACCCAGTTTTCACCGAGATAATTTAACAGATCGCAAATATCATAAACTTGAATTTGAGTTTTTTCAGTTTTCTATTCTTCAAGAGGATAACAAGTTTTATCTCATTTTGAAAGATATTGATAGCGATAAAACTTCACCAATTCAAATTTTTTATGAGGATGCGAGAGAGAGTAATCTTCCCTGTCAACCTCAAAGACTTCGGAAGTTTATGACGGATTTTCCACCGAGTAAAAAAGAGACAATTTTGAGAATAAGAGAGAAGATTCTTAGTTTTGATTCTAGTATACAAGAGTTTTCAAGTGTAGGAAGTATAAAATATGGAAATGGTACTGCTAAAAATAGTAAATATTGTGCTGAGTTTCTTTTAGATAAAAGATATTCTCTGGTGTTTTTTTTGTGGATACCGTTTAAAGGGGGTGAAAGTAGCCGCATTGGACGGGCGAGAATTTGGAGTGATTGGAATGACCAAGCGTTAATTGAGGGTTATATTGCGAGTGGGATAGGGCTGCAACTTAATAAAAGGAAAAAGGCGATAATGGAGTTAAATGACACAATAAGAATAAGGAGAGAGTTGAAGAAGCTTCAACTAGAAGATCCAACTCAATTTAGATATAACTATTTACCGATTAAGAGTAAAACAATGGCACAATATAGATCGGCAGTTTGGAATAATTTTAAAAGTTTACACAATCGAAAATCTCTAACTTATGAAGATGTCAAGTTATTAGAAGATTATTCAAAATTCTCTGAAGAAGACACGGGAAAAAGAATAAATATCATACCTTCGCCTTATAAAAATTTAGACTCCTTAATTGACTTAGCCTTAGAAAAATGGCTGGAACGAGTTTAAATTCAATGTGCGATCGCATAATTTATTCAACGTTTTTCTGGTCGAATTTATGGGTTTTTCTCACAAGAGAGGGCGCATTGCCATGCGCCCCTACAATTATTTTTTGTTTTACGTTATGATATAATTAAGATCATGTCCGACTAATCAATAATCCCAAGCGTAGGGGCGGGTTCTAAAAGATCTTTACTACTACTCCGAGATTGAGATAAACCCGCCCCATCCCCATAACAAAATTAATCAACGTGAGATCATATAAGAATTAGGAGTTTTCAAATATGAATTGGCAAGAATTACGCAAAGAAGCTGATAATTTACCCGTCTATGAACGCCTGTTATTGGTTGAAGCCATTATTCGTTCACTTTCTAATGAACTTCGACCCAAAGAGCCGATACCTGATGAAGTTTGGGAACGTTTGCGAGGAGGACTCAAAACGGATAAACCTTCACCGAAAGATGAAGATATAGAAGCGATAAAAGACGAAAGACTTTCGGAGAAGTATCTAAAATGAAAGTGCTGCTAGATACCAATATTATTTTGGATCAACTACTAGAGCGTGAACCCTTTTATATAGAGTCTAATGCTTTGTTTGATGAAATTCGATTAAAAAGAGTTATTGGTTATGTGACCGCAACGACACTCACAGATATCTTTTATATTGCCAAAAAACAGAAAGGAACAAGAGTTGCACAGCAATATATTCGCGATCTTCTGATGACCATGCAAATTTGTCCAGTTAACCGTAAAATTCTAGAAGCTGCTATTGCATCAAATTCCGATGATTTTGAGGATGCGGTGCAGTTGGCTTGTGCAGTTTCCGAAGGTTTGGATGCTATTGTCACCCGAAATATGCAAGGATTTTCAGATGCTTCTATTGATATTTTAACGGCAGGTGAACTGTTAACCCGTTTATCTTCAGAAACCCGATCATAAACTCTCAATTCATCAACACTAGAAATGATTTCATTGAGACTGTATCAAACTTTAATTTGAGTCACAAGACGGATCAGCAATCAAAGAATTATACATATATCCTACCGTACCGCTACCATTTTCTAAACGAACTTTTGCCCATTGGTTTGTGTTTCCTTCTAACACCGTTAAGGGAGTCCCATTACGAACTTGACGAATTACTCGCCCTTCAGGAGACTCTCGCAAATTCACATAAGTATCTTTGGAGTCCATCGCATAACGTCTTGTACTTCGCCACAATAATTCCTTTTTCATAAACCCAGTAATATCATCAAAGCGACTATCAAAAGTCACTTTATACCAACCCTGTTGTTCACCCGTTACAGAGGTTTTAGACCCGTTCGGAATTCCCCGAATAATATTACCATTCGGCGCTGTTCTCACATTAACAGAAGTATCATTCGGATCATAAATCACAAAAGTATTACATTGTTGTTGACCGAAAGCCGGAGTCGCAGTTAAGGTCATCAAAAGAATCGGAATGAATTTAAAAAGTTTCATGGTATAGCAGGGAATAGGAAATAGGTAGAAGGCAATTAAAAAAACCCGGTTTCTTTGAGAAACCGGGTTTTTCAGATTAGAATTTATGCGCCCCCTCTTAACTTTTCTAACACGCTGCGATCTTGTAACGTGGAAGTATCACCACTAATTTCTTGACCTGCTACTAAATTTCGCAACAGACGCCGCATAATTTTACCCGATCGCGTTTTTGGTAAATCATCAGTAAAGCGAATTTCACCGGGACGGGCGATCGCCCCAATTTCATTAACAACGTGTTGTTTCAACTCTTTTTCTAAGGCTTCACTGGGTTGATGTTCCCCTTCTAAGGTCACAAACGCGACAATTTCTTCGCCTTTCACCTCATCCGGTTTACCAACCACTGCGGCTTCTGCAACCATCGGATGAGACACCAACGCCGACTCAATTTCCATCGTACCCAGACGGTGGCCGGAAACATTAATCACATCGTCAACCCGACCCATCACCCAAAAATAACCGTCTTCGTCTTTGTGGGCGCCATCTCCGGCAAAATAGATGTATTCGCCATTTTTGGGTCGAATATGTTCCCAATAGGTTCGTTTGAAGCGATCAGGATCTTTATACACCGTCCGCATCATTCCCGGCCAGGGATGCTTGACAACTAAATATCCCCCGCTTTGGTTGGTCACGGGTTCACCGTCTGCATCGACAACATCGGCGATAATACCCGGAAATGGTAACGTTGCGGAACCCGGTTTGGTTGGCGTCGCACCTGGTAATGGGGTAATCATAAACCCACCCGTTTCAGTTTGCCACCAAGTATCAACAATTGGACAACGACTACCGCCAATTACCCGATGATACCAGATCCAAGCTTCCGGGTTAATCGGTTCGCCAACGGTTCCCAACAGTCGCAATGATGACAAGTCCCGGGCGTTGGGATGATGTTCGCCCATCTTCATTAAAGCGCGAATGGCAGTCGGAGCGGTATAAAAAATATTAACGCCGTATTTTTCCACCACATCCCACAAACAGCCAGGGTTAGACGGACGCGCCACCCCTTCATACATTAACGTTGTTGCCCCATTCGATAACGGCCCGTAGACAATATAACTATGTCCGGTGATCCAACCCACATCTGCGGTACACCAATAAACATCGGTTTCTTGCAAATCAAACGCCCATTTTACGGTAATATGACTGTAGAGGTTATAACCGCCCGTCGTGTGTACGACGCCTTTGGGTTTTCCGGTGGTGCCGCTTGTATAGAGGATGAACAGCATATCTTCACTATCCATCGGTTCAGCCGGACATTTACCAGAAGCGCCTTGTTGGAGATCATGCCACCAATGATCTCGTCCGGGTTCCATGTGAACCGTTTGGGCGGTGCGTTTGACGACTAAAACGTTATCAACACTGGATGCGCCGGCTTGTAAGGCTTTATCGACTTGTTCTTTTAAAGGCACAATAGCATCTTTCCGCCATCCCCCATCTGCGGTAATAACAAGTTTGGCTTCAGCGTCTTCTAAACGATCTTTTAACGCTTCTGCACTAAACCCCCCAAAAATAACCGTATGGGGTGCGCCAATTCTCGCACAAGCTAACATTGCGATCGCCGCTTCGGGTATCATGGGCATATAGATTCCCACACGATCGCCTTTTTGAACGCCGAGCTGTTTAATCACGTTCGCCATCTGACAGACTTCTCGATGCAGTTCCGCATAAGTCAAAGTTCGAGAGTCTCCGGGTTCGCCTTCCCAAATTAAAGCGGCTTTGTTGCGGCGCCAAGTGGTTAAATGACGGTCTAGACAGTTGTAGGATATATTAATTTTACCCCCAACAAACCACTTTGCAAACGGAGGCTGCCAATCTAGAACTTGATGCCATTTCTCAAACCAGTGTAGTTCTTTTTCTGCCAGTTCCGCCCAAAATCCTTCGGGGTCAGCTTTCGCTTTTTCATAGAGTTGGTTATACTCATCTAAACTTTTAATCTGGGCATTTTGGGAAAATTCCGCTCCCGGATGAAAGAGGCGCTTTTCCTGTAAAATCGATTCAATCGTGGGTTGTGACATTTTAAATAACTGTAACTCTGGTTACGATTTCTATTCTATTGTCTGTCTAAAGGGGGACACAATAGGCGATCGCTTCACAATTTTCTAAATATCGGGTGTCAGAAACCGGGTTTCAAGTAGCGCTATCAGCTTCTAGCCGATATTTTTCCTTAAGAAACCCGGTTTCTCAGGTGTTGTTGAATTTTATAGTAAACTGAGAACAGAATCGGTTATCGGGTGTGCGGCGTGCAAGAATCGAGTATTTTCCATGATGCGGTTCCCATCGCCTTAGAAAAGGATAAATGAACGATTACCCATGATCCTTTATCCCTAAAAATTGATGACGTTGAATAGAAAATTGATTGGGGTGGATAAACAGTTTTAGCTGCTCAAAAATCCGGTCAAAAGATTGCTGTTGAAATCAAGTCTTTTTCTTTGTGTCCTTTGTGCCTTTGTGGTTCAATGAGACTTGATCCTTTTTAAAACCGATTCAATAATTGTTCTTGTTTTGAAGAAATCGTCTGATTTTTGAGCGGCTTAAACTGTGGGTAGACTAACTTTTGAGGTGGGGATTTTTTAGAGGGTTTAACTTTTTTTAAAATTTCATCTGAAATTGCAAATGCTACAATAGCAGTCAAGACTAAAACCACAGCCAGCATATAGATAAGTGTGACTGTAATCAGGTAGATTTGTTGTAAGATGCTTTTAGAATTCACCAGTTTTTCCTAAACCAAGGGTCAGCGTTCATTTTAAACGAGCTAAGGCTTGTTCCGGTTTCCTCCTGATGTAAAGTTCAACTGTCTAGAAAGGCAAAACTCAGTGAATATCGATGAAGTTGTTCTACAAAAATGTTAAACGAGTTTGATTGAGTAGATCAACACATTGAGTCTGTTTTGACAGAAGCTTTACAATTTCTCGGTGAAAAACCGCTTCCATCTTTACATAAGGGGGGGGTTTTGTAAAGATATGAACAAAATATTGATCCAGATTGAAGAGATATCCGATAGGGATTGGGCGATCGCTTTTCATCTATAGCGCTTCGCGCTAGGCAAGAGGCAAAAGCGCAAACTTGCGGCCCGGCGGTTTCCGCCGAGAGCGCGAACTTGCGGCCCGGCGGTTTCCGTCGAGAGCAAAGTTCGCAAGAGAGCACAGTTTGTAAGAGAGGCAAAAGGCACTCTTGGGGGGAAAATTCGGTATAGTCAGGCTTTTGGCTGTTCTTCGTGCCTGGAATTTGTAAGTATACCAGCGCGAACTGCTATACTTTATCGAAATGGAGCAAGAAGACCTACGCCATAAGAAACGTTGGCGATAGGATGAATTGCGACCAACAAATAACTATCAATCAGGTCTGTCTTGCTCTTCAATATATTCCTTTAGTCTATCAACAG
>NZ_JAYGHR010000031.1:0-24934 GCF_034932365.1 Limnoraphis robusta BA-68 BA1
TCTGTGGAGACGATCTAGCGGGGGCAGTAATGCCTAGCCAAGAGTCTGTGAAGCAGAAACTTTTAGGTGTGAATCTAAGAATCCCCCGGAAGAATTGCTTTAGCAATTAACGGTGGGAGTATGTCAAAGGAGCAATCCTGTCCGCAGCAAGTCGAATCGTAGAATGAAGAATCCCCGTCGTGAGGGCGCGTGGGAGTGTCAATTTGCTCATTTTGGCTTAAACGGGAGAGACAGGGTATTTTTAGGTTCAAGCTGACAACAAGCTAATATAGGTTCCTGAGCGATATTATTGAGCAGAACAGCTTTATGTTGTAATAGATCCATCCACTGATCCGCAACTTTAGGATTTTGAGGTTCAGTGCGCCGTAGTTCAGCCAGTTGAGTTAGAGTTTCGTACCACAGACCATTTTCAGCATAGAGGTTGAGTTTCTCTGTTAATCCGGCTTTTTCTAACTGTTGTTTGAGCGCTCTAGACGGAGCAACACGAGCCACAATTCCACTAACGGTAAAATTGCTTGGAATATTCGATCTCGTGGAAGCATTCAACACCTCAGAAGAGCAGTAAAAGTTAAACATCCAGCGATAAGCCTTACCCTCTTCTAGAGGAGGAGCGGTTTCAGGGGGACGAAAGCTGACAATACCTGGCCCTTGAGTGACAGGAAATTTAACTTCATAAACCACCTCATCGCTACCTTCAGGCTTCAACACCAACTCCACCGTCGCCGAAGACGTGGGAATATATAACCAGAACGTCGGATGAGCGGCTAACGTTTCACCCCAGTTTGTCGTCGGGATCAAAGCGGTAATGGGTTTTTCCAGCTTAGAACATTGTCCTGATCCGCCTCGACTTCCAGCATCCGCTCGAGTTCCTGGCGCTCCTCGGTTGGGAGGTTGAAAATTGAGAGTGGTTTGATCTGAACCTGAATTATTCTTGCGATCGCCTTGATCAGAGGAATTCGACATTACCAACGGAGGGCTAGCCAACTCGATCCCGACTAAAATTAGAGTCACAGCAAGTTGAATGGACTGAGAGAATCGGTTCTTCCACAGCATGATTATTTCTACTCCCCGGTTGAATCGTAAATGCTTTGCTGAAATTTCCCCAATTCAGTTGAGTTGGAATTGAAAGGAAAAGTTAAAAACTGTTGATTTAGCTTGTCAACTTTGACTAACTAAGTACAACTCTCGATGCACTAAAAATATATAGAGTTCAAAGGCATCTCTCAACCGTATAATTTTATTGATTTTTCAATAAAAATGGACAAACGGCAGTGATCACCAAAGTCAAACTAGATGGAACGATTGGAACCCATCCCCCCCAAAGTAAAAAGATGTAACAGATGCCGGATAAGGTGACAACCGCCACTCCGACAACAGGAGTCCAACTTGAGAATCGATGATGATGCCAAGCAATAATACCTCCCACTATAGACCAACTTCCGATCCACACCCAATCCCCCCATTGACTCCAAACCCAAATTAGAGGACGTCCATCAAGTACACTACTGAGAATTTGACTGATCATTTGGGCTTGTAGAACCACTCCGGGCATTTTTTGATGCTCAGTTGAACGAAAACTATAAGGGGTCGAAAAATAATCCGTTGAAATCGGCGCACTAATCCCAATTAAAACTAAACGATCCTTGATTGAATCGGGATCAACTTCACCTTCTAAAATTTGAGAAAAGGTAACTCGTTGCAGTTGATGTTGATCAATAGCCCGATAGTTCAGTAACAGTTGAAATCCCCGATTATCGAATTTTTGATAGCCTCCCGAGGGTTTTGCTAAGGGTTTAAATACAACGTCACCCATCTGTACAGATTCATCGGCTCTCAATTGAGGGGTAATGCCTTCTACCCTTAGATAATTTTGAGCTAACTGAAAACTTAAAGACAATTCAGTTTGACAGGGTGAATTACTATCGGGATTCATAAATAATAAATGCCGACGTAGAATATCATCAGAATCGACTACCACATCGGTAAATCCAAGTCGGTTTTTGGGAATATTCGGGGGAGGAGCAACCCCAGGTTTATTCAGATTTCTACTCTCAGAAGCACTACAAACTGCGATTAAATTCTGATTTTCAGTCAACTGTTTGAGCAACTGGGCATGACCCGGTTCTCTGGGAACATCACGATAAATATCTATTCCCATGACTCGCGGTTGATAAGATTTGAGTTTTTCAATCAGTTTGACTAAGGTGCGATCCGGTAGAGGAAAACCCCCGTATTTTTGGATATCTTTTTCCGTAGCTTCTACGACTAATACACGAGAATCAACTTCTTCAAAAGGGCGCAGTCGCAACAGTTGATCGTAAGCTTTGAGTTCCCATCCTTGCATCAAACCGAGCGATCGCAAAGCAATAACTAAAACCGTCACGATCGCCCCAAAAGCCGCGATTGAATGAGCCGGGAGCTGTCGGTTTCCTCGGAGTTCTAGCCAAGTCGGAGGAATGACAGTTGGATTTTGACAAATAACCGGAAGCCAGCAAGCACAGGGATATTCGGGTTCTAAATCTTGTAATTTTTCTCTGGCTTCTCGTACTGAGCGATAAAAAGACGTTCCTGTAGAAAAAGCACTCAGCCAATGTTTCAAAAATGCTTGGGCGACTTGATCGGGTACTGGTTCACGCATGACAACTAATTGAGGAATCTGTAGATCAGCCAGTTGTCGAGCGAGTCCTAAGCCATCACAGGAGTTAAAAAGGGCGAGTTGTAAACCTCTAGCGATCGCCGCTTGTAGGGCAAATTTTAACTCGATGACGGTAATCGCTTCATTGTGATTAATATTAATAAATCCTGTAGCGCCACTAATATGACTGGAACTATGTCCAGCAAAAAACAGAATATCCCATCCTTCTTCATCCCACAACAGTCGGTTTAATTCACTGCGTCGAGGTTCAACTAAAAAGACTGTTTTGGCGCCCGGTAAATGTTCGAGTAAAGCTCGATCTTGTTCGATATCAATGCCGTGAGAATTACCCAGAATCGCTAAAATTCTCACAGTACCACCCGGAGATCGGTGTGTCGGTTCGATCCGTTCAGCTTCTAAAGTGCTGCTCAAACCGACTTCTGATGCGGGGTAGTCTTCAAAAAAATTCCACAGATGCCAGGGGAGTCGTCGCATCACAGGATCATCGGTTTCAATGATGACGCGAATTTCTTCATGGGGTGAGAGTTGGGTGCGTAACCTGCGTTCTATCCGACCAAATGATCCCGAATCTAACCATTGGTTGAGAGATTGCTTTAACTGTCTTGATAACTCCAAAAACTCAACTTGAGAAACTTGAGCAATGTCTTGTTCATCAAATTCAATTGCTAGATCTACAACACCACGCCGCCAGCTTAAGCGATGGTTGAGGGCTTCAAAAAGCGATCGCCAACGCTTGTAAAGTTGGGCTAATTCTAAAGCCGGAGGTAAACTCCCAGTTAATCGAATCGGGGGAAAAGATGCCGATGTCCACAAATTGGCGACAATCATCGAACAACCGTGCTGAGTGTTGCCGTTACCGAAGTTTAAGACAACAGACTTACTTCCGTTTTCGACGGATTTTGAGCGGCTGATTGAGGACGTTAGACTAGGCATGAGAGATTTGTGGCAATTTCCAAATTCCGTACTGATGCTCCACTTAAAACTTCTTTCCTTTTCGTTAATTAACTATTAAAGGTTAGGAATGATTTAAACTTGGAAATGTTCTGTGATGTTTGTATTCTCCCACGAAATCTCGACAGTAAAGCGAAATCCTGGTGAACATTTAAATCGGGGGATTTGAATATAGTTATCTTCAGTCCGAGCTTCTACTGAGCGCAATACTTCTCGGGATTCTGAGCGTAAGGTTAATCTAACATGAGCCGGAAGGTAAGAATGATTCGGTTGAGGATGAAGCTGTACCCTCACTCCTATACGGCCATCGGTTTCGACCCCTAATCCCACTAATAGCACGACGAGGGTTGAGGCTTGTAAAGTTCCCAGGTGAATTTGTTTGACCCGTTGCATTTCCTGTTCAGGAGCGTTTGGGGTGCGACGGAAATTGAAAGCCAAGGGTTGTGAAGTGGGAAATAAAGTGTCGATAGACTGCCAAGCGGTGTCAAACAGATTATCAAACCAACGGCTTAAGTTAATCGAAGTTTGTTGACCTCGGCGTTGTTGACAAAGGGGTTGCCATTGATTGTGTTCGAGAAGGGAGGCCCACAGTTCAAAGGGAACGGCGAGTCGAGGAACAACAATTTCAGAATCACTCAAGCGTTGGACTAAGTTTTCGGCTTGGGCGGTTGTTAAGCGGGGTAAGGGAGCGACAGAGCTGCGAGTTTGTTCTTGGGGACAGAATTGGCGAGCCACCCAGAGAACGTTTATATCGGCGATGAGTTCGTCTGCTTCTAAACTGTAGGTGCGATCTCTCCAATTGTATTGACCTTGAGTTTTCAGGTGAGCATGAGTGGTATAACCGCAAATTTTCACCGACTGTTCATCTGGATTGACTTGTACAGCGAGGTAATAATCTCCCATCCAACTCGGAATATCGACCCATTCTTGAGGAACCCGAAATTCATCGGTGTCGATGGTTTCGCTGGGTATCAAAATCAGTCGTGTAAGGCCTTGGGTAATCACAACACCGTCTACCAGTTCCCAAATACTCGAGGGTAGTGTTGAGGGTTGAGCGAGGGGGTCATACTCTTCTTGTAGCCAAGGAAGTACCGCGTCGAGACAGAGTTGATTGAGATAGGCATTCCAGCGACGGCTGGGCGTTGAGTAGGCTTGGCTTTGTTGCCATGCCTGGTAGGACTGGGTTGGGGAGATTTCCAACCCCAATTGAGTTGTTTCGGCTAGTAAGAACGTCATCGGAACATCTCCTATGAGAAGAATGAATGGGGAGGTCTGATGGAATCACACAATGTTTGTGCCATAACCATTGGGGTATTGTTAGGTACGTTTGGTTTGAGGATAATATGCAATTGCTAGGAGGATATTCTCGACGGATTTCAGGGCTAGGATAACAACGAGGGTTGGGTATTCGGCGATGAAAGGGTTTAAGCCTAATTGTAGATTGAGTTCCGCACAGTAGAGTCTCAATGTTTTATTCTTGCTGTTTTGCAAAAATCCGGTTTCATAACGAGATTTGAGCGATTAGCTTCCTGCACACCCAAATTCTGACACCCAACACCCAACACCCAAAACCCAAAACCTGTTCACTGTTTAGAGGAGTACCTCGGATGGTATGATGTCTACACAAACAAGTCGTCATGCCAACTCGATTGGGTCTTCCTTCTAACAAGCTTATCGTGTCTTGTTGGAGAAGGTGATTGTCGAACTGCGATAATTAAGCATTCCGATGTCCATTCGTATTGATTAATATGGCGATCTGGCTCTGTCTGATGATAGAGGAAACATTCGAGTTCAGAGTGCTAGACTGAACGCGAAAAAAGCAATGTATTGAATCGCGGATTAGTAAACTGTTCAGCGTTTTGAGATGAGATGTTTATCCCTTAGACAATTTTTGTAATCAGGGTTTTAGGGATCATTTCTGATTCTAACAGGTCTTGAAGTTGGGGAAAGGAACAGGTCAGTATTAGCAGACCCCTGTTACTCGATGATCACCTAGAGTGGAATCATAACCCAATCTTAACCGACGTTTTTTGCTTTCCCCCTTGTCAATTTGGGCTTACAGTCGGACACTGAACTTGAGAAAACATTGGCAGATAAGAGGTAGTTTTTGTGAAAAAAGTTTTAGCGATCATTCTCGGTGGCGGCGCTGGTACCCGTCTTTATCCCCTAACCAAGCTACGGGCCAAGCCTGCTGTCCCTTTAGCGGGTAAATATCGACTGATTGACATTCCTATCAGTAATTGTATCAATTCAGAAATTCTTAAAATTTACGTCCTGACTCAGTTTAACTCGGCATCTCTGAACCGTCACATTTCTCGGACTTACAACTTTTCGGGCTTTACCGATGGGTTTACAGAGGTTCTCGCCGCCCAACAAACCGCCAGTAACCCGAATTGGTTTCAAGGGACAGCAGACGCGGTTCGTCAGTATCTCTGGTTATTTGCGGAGTGGAATGTAGATTATTATTTGATTCTCTCGGGCGACCACCTCTACCGCATGGACTACCGTGAATTTGTCCAGCGTCATATTGATACTAAGGCAGATATTACCCTATCGGTACTGCCCATTGATGAAAAACGGGCTTCGGATTTTGGTTTGATGAAAATTGATGATGCAGGTCGTATTGTTGATTTTAGCGAAAAGCCCAAGGGTGACGCCCTCAATAAAATGGCGGTTGATACCACTACTTTAGGACTCACACCAGAAGAAGCCAAAGAAAATCCCTTTATTGCGTCGATGGGGATTTATGTCTTTAACCGAGATGTGATGATTAAGTTACTGAGTGAGCATCCCGAACAAACGGATTTCGGTAAAGAAATACTTCCGAATGCAGCCGCAGATCATAACGTTCAGGCTTATCTGTTTAAGGACTATTGGGAAGACATCGGAACGATTGAAGCCTTTTACAATGCTAACCTGGCGTTAACTCAACAACCCCAACCGCCCTTTAGTTTCTACGACGAAAAAGCCCCCATTTACACTCGGTCCCGTTATTTACCGCCTTCTAAGATTCTCGATTGTCAAATCACAGAGTCGATTATTTCAGAAGGTTGTATTCTCAAAAAATGCCGAATTGATCACAGTGTATTAGGGTTGCGTTCTCGCATTGAAGCCGGTTGCGTTATTGAAGATACATTAGTGATGGGTTCTGATTATTACGAACCCTTCGCCGAACGTGAATCGAATTTGAAAAAAGGTAAAATCCCGATGGGAATTGGTGCAGATACTACCATTCGTCGAGCAATTATTGATAAAAATGCTCGGATTGGTAACAATGTTACCATCACCAATAAAGAAGATGTAGAATATGCAGAGCGGGAGGAACTTGGGTTCTATATCCGCAGTGGAATTGTTGTTGTCTTGAAAAATGCTGTCATTCCTGATGGTACAGTCATTTAGATCGGGTTATGGTGCATCAAACCCTTTTAAATCATGGGTAGGGTGCATCAAATTCCGGTTATTTCTGTACAGAAATCATATCATGTCCGACTAATCAATAATGATTCTGTAGGGGCGGGTTCATTACAGTTTACAGTTATCAGTTATACAGTTACCAGTGTTTTCAATTTACAGTTATCAATTCTCAGTGTTTTCAGCAATCGCTTGTAACCTGCATGGTACTTCTTCACTGTTCACTGTTCACTGTCTACTGTTCACTGTTTAAACCACCCCACCAACAGAATTAATCAACCGGACATCATATCACCCGTGCAAACCGTTTGAAATGAGTCAATTAATTTTAATGATCGGACTTCCTGGTAGCGGGAAGTCTTTTTTCGCAACCCAACTCAAAGTTAATCATCCTGATTATCAATTAATTTCTACTGATACCATTCGGGCGCAACTGTTTGGTGATGAGGACATACAAGGGCCTTGGTTGAGGGTTTGGAGTCAAGTCCAACAACAATTTCAAAAAGGGGTTCAAGAGGCTACAGATGTCATTTATGACGCTACAAACACCCAACGCCGTCAACGTAAAGATGTTATTACTGTAGCACGAGAAATCGGTTTTCATCCCATTTTTGCCGTTTGGGTGAATACTCCGTTAGAAAAATGTCTCCAACGCAACCAAAACCGCCCCCGTCAAGTCCCCGAAGAAATTATCCTCAAAATGCACCGCCAGTTAACGGACGTTCCCCCGTCTTTAGAAGAACCCCTAGACAGTTTAATTATCCTCTAAAACCCGTAACCCAAATATTACACCCAAATATTGCCCTCAGATATTACACCCAAATATTACACCCACTTGACAAGTGTAGTATTTTTGTACTACAATCAAACGATACAAAGTCGATTATAGGAATAAACTATTACAATCATGCCCTACGAACCCTTAGAAATATCAACACCAAAACCCGTATTATCTTGGGCGAATCATTCGTTAGCCGCCCAAGAAACTCAAATGGCAAAAAATGTCGCTTCCCTCCCTTTTGTATTTAAACACGTTGCGTTAATGCCGGATGTACACTTAGGAAAAGGCGCATTAGTTGGGTCTGTAATTGCGACAAAAGATGCGATTATTCCCGCAGCCGTTGGGGTGGATATTGGTTGCTTCACCGGAGATACATTAATTCCTCTAGCAGACGGCAAATCTTATCCCTTGGTCGAGTTAGCTTCCTGGCGGCGAGAGTTTGTGGTTTACTCCTGCACCGACACGGGTCGAATTGTAGCAGCTAAAGCGAGCGCTCGCTTGACTCGTCGCAATGCCCCATTAGTAAAAGTGGTTCTCGACAACGGTGCGGAAATTAAATGCACTCCCGACCATCAATTCATGTTGCGCGATGGCAGTTATCGAGAAGCAAAAGACTTAAAAAATGGTACGTCTTTAATGCCTTTTTACTCCAAAAAGGATAAGGATGGCTATACCTTAATTCAGCAGAATTATTCCGGTCGATACCAAAAAGCCCACTGGATGATTGCACGCTCTGGTTTGTTAGGTAAAATTCCTAAATTTCCCGGTGAAAGAACTGTGATTCATCACAAGAATTTTGACCCGGTTGATAACAGGCCAGAAAATTTGGAATTTATGGGAAACAACGAACATTCCGCCTACCATCGCTCATGGGTTGAGAAAAATACTCATTGGCAATCTCCAGAATTTGAAGATAATAGAAAGCAAGCTCTAGCTAGAAAAGCTCGCACAGCCGAGGGACATCAATACTTTTCTGAAAGGGGAACAAAAAATATTCTGCGGTATATGGAAGAGCGCCCCGAACATTTCCAAGCATCTGTCGCGGAGAACGGGCGGCGGGGAAAACAATATCTTGTTGAGTACAATACCAGCGAAAAAGGAAGAGCTAAAAGCCAAGAAATTGCCAATCGAATTTACACTTGCGAAACCTGTGGTGCTGAGGTTAAAAGTCCCATTGGATTACACAACCATCGGCGAAAAGAACACGGGTACAACCACAAAGTTGTCGAGGTAATTTTCCTATCAGAAAAACAAGACGTTTACTGTTTAACAGTACCCGAATATCACAACTTTGCTCTAACCTCTGGAGTCTTCGTTCATAACTGCGGAATGTGTGCGGTGAAAATGCCTTTTGTTGCCGAACAATTAGAGGGAAAACTCAAGCAAATTCGTCTGGAAATAGAAGCAGCAATTCCAGTGGGATTTAACGCCAATAAAGACATCGAAAAATCAGTTAGCAATTGGCAAGGTTGGCGACAGTTTAAAGACTTGCATTCAAAAGTGCATAATCTTGAATCTAAAGCCTTAAAACAACTCGGTTCTCTCGGCGGTGGAAATCACTTTATTGAACTGTGTGTTGATACCGAAAATGCTGTTTGGTTGATGTTGCATTCCGGTTCTCGTAATATTGGAAATATGCTGGCGCAACGTCATATAGACAGTGCAAAAGCGTTGGCAAAACTGGCAGAAATGAAGCTTCCAGACCCAGATTTAGCCTATTTTGTAGCAGGAACTCCTGAATTTGCAGCCTATTGGCGAGATTTACAATGGGCGCAAAATTACGCTCGTTATAACCGGGATGTAATGATGGCTCGTTTTAAACGAATTGTTGAACAAGCTATTGCGGGAGGAAAGCCAACAAAACCGCTTTTAGAAGTGAATTGTCATCACAATTATGCTGAAAAAGAAGTGCATTTTGGTGAGGATGTTTATGTGACTCGTAAAGGTGCGGTGAGGGCGCAAGAAAATGATTATGGAATTATTCCGGGTTCAATGGGTGCAAAATCTTTCATTGTGAAAGGGAAAGGAAATGCTGACAGTTATTGTAGCTGTTTTGCGGCTGGAACTAAGGTTTTAACTGAGTTTGGTTTGATGAACATAGAAGATATCTTCAACTCATCCCAACCCATAAAGTTAATCTCCTATAACGAGAAACTCCAAAAGTTTGAGGCTAAAAGTATTTTGGACAAAAGTGAACGGATAGCCTTCGCGAACAAATATTCTTTTTCTCAAACGAGACGCCGATTAGAAAACACAATTACCTGTACTCCCAATCATCCTTTTGCAACCTACCAACAAGGTATATTATCCTATCTTCCCATAGAAGATATTACTTCATTCCCCGGAGGAGCCATCGTACCCACAAATATAAACATTCGGTCTAGTTTGTCACCAGAAGAACAAGATCTCAATTTTTATTACTTACTTGGTGTGATCTTGTCTGACGGTACAATATACAGAAAAGAACGGAAAAATGCACCCCAGATACAGGATAGAATCCGCAATGGTAAATACTTAAATTCCTATATTCGGATTTACCAGTCCCAAGAACCATCCAAACAACCTTTCATACAGCATTTAGAGGAACTATTAAAGTCCTACACTGCAAAGGTTTCTTCTCGGATACAAGCACCAAGAACTTCTCATTTACGAGGACGAGCAATAACAGGTGTGGGACTGGTTGAGTTAACCGTAAGTGAACTGTCTTTTGTCGATAAAGTTCTACAGATTTTACCAGATTTACCTAACATTCTGATGAGTAATCCATTTTTGTCCCTCTATTTTTTAGCAGGATATTTGGATGGTGATGGAAGTTATAACAAGGGAATTGTGTCTATCAGTGTAGGCAAAAATGAGATGTTTTCCACTCTAGTTTGTACTCTTTTGTCTCTGGGTGTGGCTTACAAAGTTTACCGTAACCGGACTAACTATGTTGTAGAATTTCGTGATAATATTGTACTGAGCAAATTGTCTTCTATTTGTCGCCGACTTGTGATTAATGAACCCCCATCTAGGATCTATTCCGATAAACTACTATTGGCGAATTCAGTAGTAGGAGGAACATTGCACTGTAAGGATCTCACGACTAAGGCAAGGTGGGGAAAGATGGTAGACATCTCGAAGTTTCAAGGGGAATCTCTTGATCGAACTTTGGTAATGAATAGAGTCTTTAAGGTTGAATCAGACTTGGAAGCAGCAGTCTACAACTTTACCGTAGAAGATAACCACAATTATATTGTCTTCACTGAATATTACACCCCATTGCTTGTACATAACTGTTCGCACGGAGCCGGGCGTTTGATGTCTCGAACTAAAGCGAAAAAACAGTTTACTGTTGATGATTTAGTTCAGCAAACAGCCGGGATAGAATGTCGGAAAGATAACGGGGTTATTGATGAAATTCCCGGTGCTTATAAACCCATTGATGAGGTGATGAAGCAACAGTCTGATTTGGTAGAAATTGTGGCAACGTTGAGACAGGTTGTTTGTGTGAAAGGTTAATTTAATCTCGACTTTGCCCCCTAAATCCCCCGCCCCCGTGACTCCGCCCCCTAAATCCCCCGCCCCCGTGACCCCCAATTCTGGGGGTATTTCTGGGGGTATTTCTGGGGGACTTTGAACTCTTTTCCCCCCAATTTTGGAGGGCTAGGGGGGCGGGGGACCTTTAATTTTAAATAAGATAACAATAGGGTAAAATAAGAAATCAAGCCTAGTGTGAATTTTTGAGTTGGAAGGAACAACGAGAACCGTGACAACAGAACAACAAATTAGTCAACAAGAGTATGAACAACTGAAGTCGGAACTGCACGACACCCGCGAGGAACTCGAACGCATTCAGTCGCAGTTTGATGAGGTGTTGGGAGAGTTAGAACAAACCCATTTTCAACTTCATCAAATTCAACAACAAGAACAGTCTTCCCCGGAGTTGGTTCAACAGGAGTTAACCCAAACAAAAGAACAGTTAAAACAAACAGAAGAAGTCTTAGAACAGTCTCATAATCAACTCAAAGAGACGATGGAAGTGTTAGAACAATGTCACGCGGAGTTAGAAGAAACTCGCCAAGCGTTAGCAGAAAAGCAAGAACAGTTAGAACAGTCTCAGTCAGAGTTTGAACGAGTTTCACAAGAGTTAGACAAAACTCAATCTGAATTAGATAAAATTCAACAAGAGTATGATAAAATTAAAGTGGAGTCCAAACAAAAGCCAGATAAATTAGAACCAACTCAACCAAATTCACCCCAACAACCCGAAGAACAGATTTCTGTCAGTTCGTTATCTTTAACCGTATCGGAGTGGGAGTTATTTTGATATTTTTTAAAACTTTAAGTCCTAGACGCGAGAACTTTCTAAATTAGACAGAGATTTTAATATCGGGTGAGTTAAGAGTTTTTAAAAACTGTTTCCAGACGGGGAGATTGTTAAGTGTATTTGGGTCAAACTGAGAGTTAGAGTCTTGGGAAATGCGAGTAAATTTTTCTATCCAATTAGATAAAGTTTCTACTGTAGAATAGGAACTATAGGAAAGCGAACGTTTTAACAGTTCAATCATTGGCTCATATTCACCTTGATGATAGCATAAACAGGCTAACCAAACCAAAGTATTGTAATAGGCTTTTGGTTTTAACGGTTGCATCCAGTTGGGAAGATGGGGACGTTCAAAAAAGCGGTTTAAAATTTGTTCGCAGTCGTTAATTTTTTGAAAAACATTTTCTTCTAATATCGGACAATTCACTTCCATACTTTCTAAACAAATTCCCGCATAACCTCGTGAGGAAAGATGTAAAACCCTATCGAGAATAGCAGCAGTTACCGATAGATTTGTATCGAATTCTCCACAACGTTTTAACGAATTTCGTTCAAACATTATCGAACTTGGATGCAACAATAACCACAAATTCGGTAACATCCAAATATGCAAACCGTGTAAACCTTGACTCCCTTTTAATACGGGTGAAAGAATCGGCGAAGCTTGAATAGAAGTGTTGGACGTTTCCCATCCAGAAAACACCATTTCGACTGAACCTGCTTGTTCTTCAAAACCGTTAATATATTGAAAAATAGCATCCGGTTTGAGAAGACAACCTTCTTGGAGAAAGAGGATAAATTCTCCTTGGGCGTGGTTTAATCCTGTATTGTAAGCGTCTACGGGATTGGAAAAAGATTGAGGAATGGGGCGAATGTTATTTGAGTTTATCGGTTTTTGAATTTTATTAAAAACAAGAATCTCAAGATTTGTATTCGTTTGATTTTCGATACTTTCTAGAGTATTTTGCAGGTTTTCCGAGTGATTTAAACCGGGAATAATAACCAAACTGACGCGAGGATTTTCTGAGGGGGATTGAAACGTTAAATAACAAGTTGCATCCGCACTATTTCCCGCAAATGTTCCTCGACTGAGGGCTTTATTGTGTTGGGCTTCTCCCCCGTGAAAGGCTTCCTGTCGCTGTCCTTTTAGGTGTCGATAGTCGTGGTTTTGATGAACTGCGGTTATGACTCGACTGGCGTTAATAAGGGGGTAATTTTGTTTGAGGGCTTCCCCCACCATCCAGTTATCCCAACCCGCCCTTCCCACTGCAAATTCGGGTAATTTGGAAAATAAAGGTTTGGGAAATACGAAATAATCTAACGCCCCAATTCCGCCAAAGATTGCGGTTTGTTGAAGGCGATCGCGAAGTTGCTTTTCGACTTCGGATGTGGTAAAATTAATAGGATGATTAATATCAAGATTCCAACGCCGTCCTAAGATTAAAAATTTAGGCTCTTTGCTGCTAACCTGTTGAACGGTGGGAAGGAAATCATTCAGTAGAATAATATCGGCGTTAACGTAGGCTAAAATCGGATGGGTGGCGATTTGGTGAACTTGGGCAAAAATATCATTGAGTAGGGGCGTACCTTGAGGCGTACAACGAACGTTAGGAATATGTTTAACGCCGAATTCTTGGGCGACTTCCCGAACACCTTGATCGTTTCCAAACAGGATAATTTCCGGTTGGGGTGAGAGGTTCAACCAACTGGCGATCGCATTGCGTTGTAGAGTAGAAATCTGACCGATAAAAGGTTTAGGAACGGCGAATAGGGTAATTTTTAAAGTCGGTTGAATTTGGGGATTAATTGCGAGAGAATATATAGCAGTCATCTTGTATGGTCGGGGATATGTTGTGATCTACCAAATCTTGTCCAGGTTTAACAAAAATCCGGGTAAAATGGGATCGCCGCTCAGAGTTTTAGGATTATCCAAACATTCAACATGGGTTTGAGGGCGATAGATGTAAACTTGGCGATTTTTCCGGTCTATTAACCATCCGAGAGAAGCACCGTTATCAATATATTCTTGTAGTTTATCTTGCAAAAGTTGTAACGAATTGCTGGGAGAGCGAAGTTTTACAACAAAATCTGGACAAACGGGAGCAAATTTTGTCTGTTGTTCGGGGGGAATTTTATTCCATTTTTCTAAGGTCATCCAAGCCGCATCCGGTGAACGATTTGCCCCATTGGGAAGCTTGAAACCGGAGGAAGAATCGAAACCTATTCCTGTCCCATTTTCGTCTGTCCAGTTGGCAAGTTGTTGGGAGAGTTTAAAGTTTCGGTTTCCCGTTTCCGAACCGGTGGGCGACATAATAATTAATTCTCCGTGAGCAGTCCGTTCAATATGGTACTCTCGGTTGAGTTGACAGAATTGAAAAAATTGTTCGTCTGTCATTTCCAAGACAGGTTGCATCTGGAGAATAATCGGGGTATTTTCGAGTAGGGTTTCGGTCATGGTTTGAGTCGGGAGCATACATTTAACGATACACGTCCTCAGAGTTTTGGTTCAATAGGCTTGGCGAAGGTTCTTTATTTTAACTGGAAGGAAACTTTTGGGGGACGGTATGCGTCGGGGTGGAAGTGCCGGAATCAAATTTCTGGTTTTGAGTAAATTGTGGTGTCGGAACGTGGTAGGATTTTCTGCGTTGGGCATCTACCCGAAAGTTTTCAGTCAAAAGGTTGCGTGATGGTCAGTAAGTTTCAGGAAGCGAACCAATTGCAAAGGAGCGGTCAGCTAGAGGAAGCTGTCGGCGTCTATCGTCAGGCGATCGCTGAAAATCCCGATTTTTATTGGTCTTACCACAACTTGGGGGAAACGCTGTGCAAGTTGGGGCGGTTGGATGAGGCGGTTGAGGTTTATGGTCAGGCGGTGGCGTTGAACGCTTCGGCGGCTTGGTCTCATTTGAATCTGGGTGAGGCTTTGGAGAAGCTGGGGAAGACGGAAGAGGCGATCGCGGTTTATCAGCAAGCAGTACAGTTGAAACCTCAGTTTCAACAAGGGATTGAGATTTTAGGGAAGTTAACGAAAACGCGATCGCAGTTTGAGGAGTCTGTGTCTTCTCTGAATGAACAGAATACAGGTAGAATGAGAAAAAATGATGGTTCTTTAAGCAAGAAAAGGGATTCTAACTCAGGAAAAGCAATATCATCAAGCAATGGTATTTCAGCTACTGAGTCGCAACCAGCCGTTACTCAACTTACTGGTAATCGAAGTAATTTCTTGTTGGAGAAGATAACAATACTGCTTCTCAACTATAGAAGACCTCAAAATATTCCTAAAATAGTAGAGAGTTTGAGAAATCAAACGGTTCCAGTTCAGATATTTTTATGGGATAATTCCTCAGACACTAATATTTTCTTCTCAGATATAGACTTAGTATTTAAAGCGTCGCAAAACCAAGGGTGTTCTCCTCGTTGGTTTATGGCTCTATACGCGAAAACAAAGTATATTATGACTCATGATGATGATTTTTTGATTACGCGCAGTAATGTCCTAGAAAACATAGTGGAATGTTTAGAAAATCAGCAAAATTCAAGAACAATAGTTGGACTGGAGGGTATTGTTGTAAATCCCAAGAAGACCTACAGTGAACATATAGGTTATAAGAGTCGCTATAAATTTCATGGGAATAAATATGGAAGTGTGATTCCAGCCATTGTTTATAAAAGCGGAAAAAACCTCAACTTAATTACATCAGAGAGAGTACACTTAGTTAAGGGTAGATTAATGGCAACTAGAACAGAAAATATTGTTTTCCATATAGATTTACCTACTCTGATGAGGGAGAGAGAAGATGATATAGCTGTTTCTGCAATGATTGGTCAGAGAAAAAGAATTCATTTAATTCCCTCTTTTTTAAAAGATTGTATTGAAGAACTTGAGATGTCCAACTCAATTGGTAATAAAGATCAACCCAATCATTTTCAATCAAGAAATCATGCGTTAAAACGTTACTTTTTTAATGTTGAAGATATTGATGTTAATAATGCTATAAATTCAGAAAACTCCAGTCTAAAATATCAAAATAGGAGACAAAGAGAAAGTAAACCTGTTACTTTTAATTCATTACCCAGATTGTTTATTGTAGTTCCCTTTAATGATGTTAGATTTTTAGAATCATGTTTGAAGTCAATAGAAATGCAAACTTATAGAAACTTTAAATGTATAGTTGTTGATGATTCCTCTGAACAAGACTATTCAAGTGAAGTGAGAAGAATTCTGAGTTCCACTCATTTTGAGTTAATTGTTAATCAATGTAGGGAGTATGCCTTAAAATCCAGAGTGATAGCTATAGAGAGATGCGTTGAACAGGAATGGATATCAGACGAAGATGTTATTGTTCATATTGATGGAGATGATTGGCTAGCCGATCAAAATAGCTTATTGAAGATAGCTGAAGCCTATTCTGATGGGTATACCTGGGTAACATACGGTGGCGCAAGAAGGCTTGAGAAAGGTAAACTGTCTGAACCATTTATGCACGCACTCAGTAACAAGCAGATAGAAGAAGAATGGGGTCGCAAAGTAAGCCCTAAGTATCCAGAACAGGTGATTTCAAATAGAAGTTACAGAGATTACCCTTGGGGAGCTTGTCATTGTAGAACTTTTAAGTATAAATTATACAAAGAAATATCTGAAGATGACTTCCAAGATTCAACTGGTAACTATTTTAGGTATGCAACAGATATGGCTATTTTTATACCTGTGTTAGAGATGGCAGGAGATCGAATCAAATATATAGAAGAGACAATTTACATTTACAACAGAGATACAGGAGAAAAAAATGTTGCCAACGAATTTAAACATCAGCATGGTAATCATAATTACATTAGAAAAAAGCCCAAGTATGATTTATATGTAGAAAGTGAGTTTTTTGAAAAATCACTTATTCAGTAAGTATAGATAGCAAAGAGGATGAAAAATGTATTCAGACTTTGATTCAGATCGGCAGACCATATTAGCCCAAATTAATAAAGCTCGCAAGTTACTACGAGAGTCCGTAAAACTTTGGAATAGAAAATATGAATCATTCATAGATTATGCTCCCCGCCTAGATTATATTCACCTGCAAGAATGTACTCTTTTACCTGATAGATATGAGCTTTTAAAAAAAATGACCAAGAGAGGTACTGTTTGTGAAGTAGGCACTAATAAAGGTGAATTTGCAAGAGCTATTTTAGAATTAACATCTCCATCTGAATTACATATTGTAGATATTAGTTTTGAAAATTTTGAATATGAACAACTAAACAAACAAGACATTGAAAAAGTCTCTAAATTACATGAGATGGATTCTGTTCAATGTTTGTCTTCATTTCCTGATCATTATTTTGATTGGATATATATTGATGCAAATCACTATTATGAGTATGTTAAGAAAGATCTTGAGGTAGCAAAAGCAAAAGTCAAAAATGATGGGTACATTGTTTGTAATGATTATACATCTTGGTCTGTTTCAGGTGTTACAAAATGTGGGGTTGCAAAAGCTGTTAATGAGTTATGTTTAAAAGATAATTGGAAGTTTATCTTTTTCGCTTTACAAGGAAATATGTACTATGATGTAGCATTGCAAAAAATTTAAGTAAGTAGCTGCTATTATTCCTTAGTATGCTTCCTAAAAGCTATGTAGTTTTTAAATTCACAATCAACTATAACAATGGATATAGAAAGAGGGGAAAAACGCTGGCGTATATTTATACATAAAGCGAAAAAGTATGTTAATTCTATAGGTAAATGTTTAGATCTGGGATGTGGAAGAGGTGAGTTTGTTCTCGCTGGCCTGAGAAAAGGCTATGATGTATTTGGAATCGATGTTCAGGAGCTAGGAATTAAACAATTTGAGCAAGTTGCTCACAAATATGTTACACAGGACAAAGCTAACTCTAGATGTATTTTATATGACGGATCGTATGTTCCGTTTGATTCAAATACTTTTATGCTAGTTCATAGCTGGTTTGTTCTTGAGCATATCTCAAACTTAGCAGAAGTATTAAGAGAGATCGTTAGGGTCACACACATAGGCGGTATTTTAATATTGGATGCTCAAGATGCACGAACCTATTATGAAGGTCATGCAAATATACCTTGGTTACCATTTATGCCAAAATACTTGATACCAGCTTGGCTTAAAGAATTTGCTTGTGAGGACAAACTGGATTATCTTATGAATTCCGTTTATTACATTACTACACCTGAAGTTGTTGCAATTTTAGAAGCTTGTGGTTGTGAAATTCTCGAAATGTCAGGTACTCCTAATTCTGTGTTACCTACACATACATCCATATGTTCTGAAGATGAGGTGATACGGATAGCTAACGAGTTTAAGAACTCTTATTCTGATACAATCAGTATGCTGTTCCAAAACAAAAATTTACATATAATAGCTAGAAAGGTCTTATAAAATTGGTGTTGACTTTAGTTAAGGAGTAATATGAATATGCACTGTCCTATTTGTGGTTTTACTCGATTTAAAGATCGAGGTAAAAGAGTTAATGCAAAATGTGTACATTGTGGAGCAATGGAAAGAACAAGACTTATGTACTTAGTGTTGAAGACTTTAGACTTGCTTAAGCCAGGAATGAGAATACTTCATATTGCTCCAGAGAGAGGGTTAATTAAGATTTTTTCAGAACTGTCACCAATCAAATATCATCCCTGTGATATAAATCCTCAAAGCTACACGAATGATTTCTGTACGGTTTTTCCAATAGATTTATGTAAAGATTTAGAGAAGTTACCAAGAGAATGCTTTGATCTAATTGTACACAACCATGTTTTAGAACATCTTCCTTGTTCTGTAGAAAATATCCTAAAGCAATTTACACAAATTTTAAAACCAGAAGGAACGCATTTGTTTACTGTACCGATTAGAGTCGGAAAAACAGATGAAGATATCTCAGAAAACTTGACTGATGAAGATAGAACTGAACGTTTTGGTCAATATGATCATCTTCGTATATTTGGAACTGAAGACTTTATCCCCATGTTGCAAAAACTATGGGATACAGATGAAGTTTACATCAAAAATTCTGATTTACTCACAATAGAGACTTATGAGAGAGCTGCTTTGCCTACTAAAAAGTTTAATACTATTAGTGAAGCAACAATTTTTTATCAGTCTCCAGCTAGAAAAATACCTCTACAGTATTCCTAGTGAAAAAATCAGAAAAAATTTTTATTACTAAGGTTTTACCTGAGGTATACTACCTATCTAGCTGTAAACTATCTATAAGAATAGCATATGGTTAAGCTGGCTTCTAGAATTTTTTTTTGCATATTGATAATCCTTTTTATTTTTTATCCTGTTGCAAGATCTGACAACAGAAACCTTATTTTTGTTGGTGACTTTGAATCAAGAGATTTTAGTCAATTTACTGATGCACGATGGGAGCATACAAAAAAAAAGGTTGATATAGTAACAGATCCCGTTCGGTATGGTCAATATGCGGCAAAGCTGATGTTAGATCGTGTGAAACATAGGGATGAAATCAACTATAGAACTGATCTTGTTCCAACAAAAGGAAGTGGTTATCTCTACCAAAATATAGGACACGAATATTGGTATGGTTTTAGTACATTTATCCCTGAAAACTGGAAACCTGATATGCAGTCTGAACTAATTGCTCAATTTCACGGTATTGAAGATGAAGGAGAAAGTCCAAGACAGCCTATGTTAGCTATTTATATCTATAGGGAAAATTATACAATAAAGAAACGATGGGACTCAAGTGCTAACTCGAACAATACAGATTTGGACACAAAAAATTCTAGAAGGCTGTGGAGTAATAAAGTTATTTATGATCGAGGTCGATGGGTTGATTGGGTTTTTCATATCAAGTGGTCTTTCAACGCTGATGGTTTTGTTCAAATTTGGAAGAATGATCAAAAGATTGTTGAAGACCAAGGAGCAAATTGTTATAACGATAAGAAAGGCCCTTATTTTAGGTTTGGAATTTATAAGTGGCCGTGGAGAATTGACGAAATACAAGCACCTTCTGTTGTAACGCAAAGAGTTGTATATTTTGATGAAATACGAATAGGTAATAAGGAAGCTAATTATCAGTTAGTGACTTCTCCATAGAGATATACAGACTATTCATAAATTAATTTTTTCAAAGATTAAATCTACATTTAATTCATTAGTTTGTGCAAAAATAGATTAATATTGTATACTTTATCTTTGGCTCTTTGCTAGGAGCTTAATAAAATCGAGTTTTGCTTTAATCAAAGTTAGAACAATTGATTTTAACTCTGCAACAGCAATGCCCGACTCTCCGGCAATTGAATACAAAAGGTAGGATTTATTATCTTCTTGATAAACAGCCGGATCTCTTAACTGTCTAACTCTCCCCTTAGCCGCCCCACTTTGGGAAGGCTGAATCGGTAAATCTAGCCCTTCATAGTCTTGTTCTGGTTCTAAAATCAGAATCGGCTCAGAGGGCATCCATTGTGTCCAGTTTTGGGTTAAATCTACATAGCTGATTAAGATAGACTCAGGGACATCTCCAATTCGAGAATAGAATACAATTAACGTGTCCTTTTCCAGTAATACAGCCGCGTGTCTCATCTTAGCAATAAAATCTCCTCCTCTCTCAAAAGGGGTTAAACCATCTTTAGAGCGTAGAATCACACCGCCAATATTGTGATTTTTAGCGATCGCATAATACCATCCATCATATTGAAACACCCTCATGTAAAATGGCCCTAATACCTCTGGAGATGCCGTCCAATATAAACCATCTTTAGAGATTGCCAAAAAAGTCACCTGACCCTGCTGTGGATGAACTCCATGAAAATACATCCGAATTTCACGATTTTGATGATCTACATGAACATCTGGAGAAGCAATATGATTGACGCACACCGTTTGATGAATGTGTAATGTCCCCAGACTATAAACCCTCCATGAATCTTGAATATGATTAGAATATGCTAAACGAATATATTGACCATTATGATGAGCAAAATAAAGATAGTAACAACCCAAAGGATTTTTAACCCAATCAGGAACCCGAATTAGTGAAGATCCATTAATATTAGCTCCAATTTCACCCTCTAATCCTGGCAAATTTGGATATAGAATTGGATTTTTAGCTAGCCTAACTGCTCGAAGCTGTAATCGAGTATTTACCATTATTACCAGTTCTCATCTTCAACATAACCAAACTTGACTAAATATTGTTGAGCTTTTTTCTTGAAAATTATTTTTTCTCCTTCTGTCATTTCCTCTCTCCAGCGACCTCGACCATCAAACAACGGCTGATTTATTTGCCAATTACGATGCTGCTTGTGTGCTGTAACACTATCAATGGCTTCAGGTTTAACAACCTCTAAGCTATACCACCGTCTCTCAGTCTTATAAAATTCTAAAATTTTATCATTATATTCTTCTCCTAAAAAATCAAAGACCTTTTTCAAAGTCTGTTGGGGATGAGTGACTAAATCCTCATACTTAACCACATGAACTTGAGGATGATCCCAATAAGGTACAGCAGCCAAGTTATCATAAATCCATCGCTCTATTCGCTCCATAAGTTTCTGATAATTTGAGTCTGGTCTGTGCTTGAGAGAGCAAACAACATCTCGCCCATCTCTCAACATCAGAATAAATTGACTGTGAGGACGAATTTTTAGAAACTTACCAATTTGAAAAATATGGGGAGGGGTTTTTTCAATCCAACGTTTTTTTTGCTCTGCCAAACATTTTTCATCCCAACCTCGCATCGTTTCTTCAATTTTGCTCATACTTTGCAAAAATATTGCACTTTCATAAGGAATTGGATAAACAGAAGGATGACTCCCCAGCAAAGCTAGCATCAGGGAAGTTCCACTATGTCCGCAGCCCACCACAAATATCGGATTTTTAACCTTAATATCTTGAGTATTAACAAATTCAACTTGATCATAGTAGTCTTTTAATACCATTGGGTTCAGCTTAACTGCTGTTCGATAAGACCTTACAGATAAACTCCAACGCTCTATTGCTTCTCCTAGATTTAGGTGATACTGAGCTATATCAGGGTTGAGAAATATCGCTTTCTCAAAATTAGCAACTGCTTTCTTCCGCTCCCCTATTTTCAGAAACAATTCACCCACCTTATTATAAACTTCTGAATATTGATAATGACTGTCTTCAATAATTTTTTGATAAACGTTTAAAGCTTCGTTAATTTTATCATTTTTATCTAAAAATAACGCCGCCTTTAAAGCTTTCCATATCGCTGATTTTTGAATTGTTTTTTGATGAATAAAATTATCAGAATAATCTCCAATTGTATGATATAACTTCAATTTCTCTATGGTTCCATCTATTTTTAAAAAATGATCAAAACAAACTAGAGCTTTATTAAATCTTCCCTGAATGGCTAAAACTTCTGACAACTGATAATAGAAAAAAGATATACCCGAATTAATTTTGATGGCTTGATCAAAGCAATCTATAGCATAATCTAAGTAATTTTGCTGGACTAACGCATCGCCCAAGTTAGAATAAGCCCAAGAAAAATGGGGGTTGATCTCTATCACCTGATGATAAAGTGCGATCGCCTCATCTAATTTCCCTTCGCGTTTTAGTCGGTTCGCATTTCTAATCAATTCGCCCACATTCATAAACTCACCACTCACCAGATCGAACTTCCAGTATCCCTATTATCCCACAATTACGCGATCGCACTCAACCCCAATCCAAATGTCTAGAGAATTTTAGATCCCTTGAGATAGGTCTTACTTTATCGATTCAAACATATTCTATCCTAAATCAGTGATTGCAAGTGATAAAGTTGATAAAAACTTTCTCTTTGTTCTTCTGTGTAGAATTGCTTGGCATATTGAGAGAAAAGACACCGATTCAGATATTCACGACTTAAAATCAATTTTTTCTTCAATTCTAAATATCTTTTATGATACCATTTTTCAGCCATTGAATTCTGATTTTTAAACTTGAAGCCTTTCATGCTAAAACAACTTTTAATTAAGTTTTCCTTTTCGGAATCTGGCAATTCAAATTGCATTACTAAAATGTGATATTTTTGGTGTAGATATGTTTTCCATCCGAGCGCAGAAAAGGATGTCTCATAAATATCAAATCCAAACCAATCTCGAAACTTTTTATCAACCTCAGTTAAATAAAAAGCAGGATCAAGACTGATAAACTTATCAATCATTTCATTAACATCCATCTCATTAATCTGCATCTTAGTCAATGTGGGATAATGTTTTTCTATATTGTTAAAGAAACCTAAAATATTCACTTCAATAGGATTTCGGACAAGACAGATTACTTTCAGGTCTTGATTTGATCCGTTATTGAATATCCATAAATTTTCCCAATAATCTTCTTGACTCAAGTTTTGACCGATAGACTGTTGATTTGAAAACTTAATCTCAATCTTATGGATAGATGAACAAACTGTTACCACATCTTCCAGAGAAATGTACCGATACAGTAAGCGTTCTTGATCTGGATTTTTAGAGCTTATACTCAATATATTGCTCCGCATTTCTCCAAGCAGTACATTGGCTTTTTGATGATGAGGAATAATATCTGTTAAACTTTTTAAAGCCGTAATTGCATCATTTATTCTACCCAGCCTCGCCAAACTAACAGCCTTTCCGTAATATAACCCAACTTGATCAGGACGAAACGCAATACACTCTTCAAACAATTGCAAAGCTTCTATGTTCTTACCTGTATTCAGCTTTTCTAAGGCTTGTTTTCTAAGACCTCGAAAATATTGTCTTCCACTGAACCGATAATGATCGATAACCCGATCCGCCTCCTGATCCCGAACCAATTGATTTGGATGTTTTAAAGGAAACGAAGCCGCTTTTAAAGGAATATTTGCAATTTCATCAACCTCTTGATTTGTATGGGCTGCATCTACTCCAAAGCCAATATTAGAAATCAAGTTAACATTTGATCCAACACACAAACCCTGATGCAAAAAGCAAGTAAAACTCCACGCCCATCCCCAAGAATTAAACCCCTCATAAACCAGGTCAAATATCTTCGACCAATACTGAACCGCCCGTTCATTTCCCAGCAAATCATCTAACCATTTTGTGTCTCGAAGTTGAGGCCAAAGCTTCAAACTCCCATCATACAATTTCCAGGCTCTACGCCAAGTTGCCCAACCCCAATAAAAGCTATACTGAGAAAAATAATAACTAGAATTTGGAGACTGATAACCGTGCGTATTTTCTCCAGTAATCTGTATCACACGAGTCTCATTTCGGTATCGTTCCAACAACTCCTGGCAAAAGTAAAAAAACGTCGGGTCAGGTACACAATCATCCTCTAATATAATCGCCTCTTCTACTAAACTAAAAACCCAATCTAACCCACTAGATACCCGTTGTTTACAGCCCCAATTAATATCAGAATAATTCGTTAAGACTTCACAATTCCAGTCTACCTGCTCAATAATTTTTCGAGCGGCCATACATTTTTCAGCTTCCCCTGGTTTATCTAGACGTGGCCCATCAGCAATAACGAAAAGTTTAGAAGGCTGAACTTGACGGATCACCTCAAAAACTTTTTGCGTAGTATCTGGACGCCTAAATATAATTAGAACAACAGGTGTTCTTAGTTCCATAACGGTTCTCAGTTCAGTACATTACCGAAGTTGAGCGGAAAGCCCCAGTCTTTAGACATGGGGATGGATAGCGAACAATTAATATTGTTATCCGGGGAGTTGTGTTGTAAAATTATACCATGATTGTACGAGAAGCTAAGTTATTAAACGGTTCCAAGTCTCAATACTCAAGACTTGATGATGCCATAAGAACTGCTCAATTCATCAGAAACAAGGCAGTTAGACTATGGCGAGA
>NZ_JAYGHR010000032.1:0-21809 GCF_034932365.1 Limnoraphis robusta BA-68 BA1
GGACAAAGGGGGGCAAGCTAGGGGGGCTAAATCCCAAAGTTGGGGGGCTAGGGGGGCGAGAAGGACTCAACTGAGGGTCACAATCTTCAAGGTTAGGGGAAGTTGAAGCCAGTTGAACTCCCGTAACATCACCCGGTTCGTCATAATTGGGGTTGGCTAACATCACCGGGTCTTGACGGCTCGGCGCATTTAATTGTAATCTTAATAAATCCCGTCCAGTCGAGAGATAAGTAAACAAATAATTTCTCACTAAATATTCATTATTTTCATCCACCAACGCCGCAAACGGAATTAGATTCAATTGACCATCAGGAGAGATTAAAATATGAGTTTTATCGCCCAACATTTCTCGAATCGGTCGCATCACCACTTCATCTAATTCACGGGCTGAATGTTTCACACTGGCGGACTTGTTCCTCAAATCTCGACGAAACAACCTCACTTTTTGGTCAATCGGTTCAGCCTCCCCTAAATCAACCCAATTCACCTGACCATCCGCAGCAAGAATATAAGCCGCATAACGCAATTCACCCCATTGATTCGCTTTTGCATCAAAAGGTGCATACAAAATTAACTCTACTAAAACCCCATCTTCAGGAATGAATTGTTTTATATTTTCAATCTCAACGGGTTGAGTTTCCACCCGAAATTCTGCACTGCGGAGAGAAAGTTCCGCTTCGAGTTTGTCTGCTTCTGCGGCTAAACCATTCATTAGCTGACGGAATTGTTCAGGGGGTAAATCTTTGGGTGGATTATACAGTAAATTTGCCTGTTGGGTTTGAAGCGCTTCAAATTGACTGAGGAGTTGTTGATTTTCCGGGGTAATATTTTCTCGCAATAGCTGTAAATCATTCGTCATCACATCTAGAATTCGAGCTTTTCGGCGTAGAATCGTTGTTAAAGCTAAACGCGCCGCTTCGGTGTTATTTGGGGCATCTTTGAGATGCAGAGAAATAGCAGCATAAGTTGTTCGTAAAACCGTTTGCATGGAGTCTTGTTTCTGACGTTCTGAACCCGTCGCCAAGAGAACATTCAGGTTTTTTTCTTGAACTTCTAGTCCTCGACTGAGAAAGTTAATCGCCCCAGTTGTATCGCCTTGAGACTGGTAGAATACTGCCAAATTGTTGAGGCTGAGTGCAACATTAGGATGTTGATCACCCAGTAGCTTCTGATACATCTCCAATGCTTGTATGTACAGGGGTTCGGCTTGGCTGTAGCGTCCTTGAGCCGAGTAGAGTGCTGCCAAATTGTTGAGGCTGGTGGCAACAGAGGGATGTTCTGTTCCCAATAACTTCTGTCTCATCTCCAATGCTTGTATCAACAGGGGTTCGGCTTGGCTGTAGCGTCCTTGAGACTGGTAGAATGCTGCCAAATTGTTGAGGCTATTGGCGACATCGGGATGTTCATCACCCAGTAGCTTCTGATACATCTCCAATGCTTGTATGTACAGGGGTTCGGCTTCGCTGTAGCGTCCTTGATCCGAGTAGATTGCTGCCAAATTGTTGAGGCTGGTGGCGACGTCGGGGTGTTGAGCACCCAGTAGCTTCTGAAACATCTCCAGTGCTTGTATTAACAGGGGTTCGGCTTCGTTGTAGCGTCCTTGAGAGGAGTAGAGTGCTGCCAAACTGCTGAGGCTGGCGGCGACAAGGGGATGTTCTGTTCCCAATAACTTCTGTAACATCTCCAGTGCTTGTATGTACAGGGGTTCGGCTTGGCTGTAGCGTCCTTGTTCTCGGTAGAGTTCTGCCAAATTGTTGAGGCTGGTGGCAACATGGGGATGTTCTGTTCCCAATAACTTCTGAAACATCTCCAATGCTTGTTTGTACAGGGGTTCGGCTTCGGTGTAGCGTCCTTGTTCTCGGTAGAGTAATGCCAAGTTGCTCAGGCTGGTGGCGACATCGGGATGTTCATCACCCAGTAGCTTCTGATACATCTCCAGAACACGCTTTGCTAGGGGTATAGCTTCGTTATATTTTCCTTGTTCATAAAGTTGAATAACTTGTTGGTGGAGTCGGTTAGCTTCTTCGAGTTCAGGAGACTGTTGAGAGGATGTTGTTTGATGATTATTTGTTGTTCTGGCTTCCTGTATTTGTCTAAAAAGATTTATTGCTTGCTCAAATGCCGCTTTTGCGTCTTCAATATTCCCTGCTTGAGCCAGTTTAGCGCCTTTGAGGTAATATTCTAGGACTTGAACACCAGGGTGTTCTGAACCCCAGGCTTTCCGAATAACAGGGAGCGCTTGTTCGAGGAGGGTTATCGCTGCTTCCCAGTTCCCCGCTTGAATTTGTTTAATTGCTTGATCTGCTTTCTCTCCTGCTGCTTCAACTTCAGGAGAGACTTGAGCCAACAAAACGGGATGAGTAGTAGACTCCTGAGCGATAACGGTTCCAGGGACAAGCCATAAACTGACGACTCCACAGCAAACCGCCAGTCCTTTGAGTATCAGTTGAGCGGGGGTGAACATCTGCCTTTTCCTCAAATTTGTTTGCCTCCCTATCACCTATTCTCAGGGATGTTGAACTTATGCAAAATATTAATCCATGATGAATTCTCAATATTCTACATTCAGATCAATAAATATGAGTGATCGAGTCATTTTTCTCGACCCCTTGAAGCGATCGCCAATCTGAAACATTCTGCGATCGCTACCGATAAAACTCAAGGGGGTAAAGATTTAAAAAATAACTCAATTGCTGAACGTTTCCCCTCACTTCAACCGTATAGATTGCTCGATAGAATAAACTTTAGTCTGTTTTTTGGAAGTCTGTTTTTGGGAAACAACCGGAGCTTGATGATTCACTAAATCAAATGAATTAAAAAACTGGGTGACATTTTGCGATTTGGCAAGGGAAGGGGTATTTATTCCCGCCATGAGGATATAAATCCGAGAATTCGCCACAAAAACGCGCAGTTTTAGTAATACACCGTTAGAAGTTTCTACCTCGATTTCTTGACCAAGAACACCTTTTAAAGTAATTTCACGTTGGGAGAGAACTTTCGCTTGCGGATCTTTACTGAGTATACCTTGAGTGAAGCTGTCATAAAAGATATCAGCTTGATCGGCAGTTAAAGAGGTGGGAAGAAAGGGAAGATTATCAGTATAGGCAACAAGGTAATAAATTCCCTTTTCATCGGACAGCATAAATCTTTGAATTTGATACTGAAATTGACCCGATGATTCTTCAAGAGTTTCTTGTTGAGGGTTTCCAGGAGGGATTAAAACGCTAAAGTTAGCCTCTCGCGAGGTCAGTGTTTGCCATTGTTTTGTTGCTATTTGTTCAGAGGGGATTAACACCGTTTGCGCTTGCGCCGTTGATTCTATAAACGGAAACCGATAAGTCTGTAGAGACTCTAGCAGTACAGGGTTAGAGAAGAATAAAGTCGCTGTAGCTATTTTAACAAATTTAGAGAAAAACATAATTGAGAACCTTCGTAGATGTTTAATCTGAGCGAAATCAGAAGTCTACTGCAACATCCGCTCAAACTAACTTATCTCCTACACATCGGAACTTATGCAAAGATATTGCTTTTCTCAATAAAATAGTTCTAACGTCAATGGTAAAAGACGCTGAATTGCGCTGTTTTACAGAGGTTGAGGAAATGGAGTACACCCGCAACAGTGATTTTGCCAAACTTAACCCCAAAATACTCTAACCATTTTCTGAATTGATACCAACCCGCATCATTAATTGACTTGGCTAGACAATGATTTTTTACCGAAACAATATCCCACCGAATATAGACTGCATTGTGAGTGGGGAACTTACGGAAAACCCGAACATTTTTACACTGATGGAGGAAAGGATTTTCGTTCGGAACATCTCCGCCAAATAGGAGTGCAATTGGGGTTTGTTTCCCATCTAAGCGATCGCCCGCACCGTTACAATGATCGCGACTCCATCCCCCTAACTGACACAGCAAATCCCTATCGTTTGTTAGTTATTTTTAGTCCTCAAACTAGCTAAAATTGCTGTTATCTCGCGCCCTTTTGCTTCGATGAAGTCCAGCAGTTCGTCTGGGGTGCGATCGTCTTCTTCTGCTTTAGCATTCGGGTTTACTGCTTTGAGATCGTAGACAGCATCTTTGATGGCTTGAGCTTGTTTTTTTAATTCTTTCGCCTCTTTTTCTATCTCTTTGACAACTTGTTCAATTTCTCTGTATTCTTCCGTATCTTGTTGTTTGGCTTTTTTCAAGGTGGTGAGGCGATCGCGCAACTCGGTTGCTTGTTGGTTCAGGGTTTCCGCTTGTTCCTCTAACGGTGCGGCTTTTACTGCGGCTTCGGCTTTGCGTGCGGCGATGTCTACAGTCCAGCTTTTAGGGCTATCTCCTCTTGTGGGTAGCAGGCGGAAGAAGTCTTCAAAATCTGCCTCTGTCAAAGGGGTGCGCTTGCCGACTTTGATATCGGATAAATCGTAATACCAGATTTTTTCAGTGGGTTCGCCTTTCTTAAAAAACAGGATATTGGCTTTTACGTTTCCGCCTGCGGCTACAAAAGTTCCAGCAGGTAAACTGACGATGCACCACAGGTTACATTCTCGCAGCAAGTTGCGTTTGGTGGCTACAAAAGCGGCTTCGTTGGTACGGAACAAAATGCCTTCATCCAAGACAATGCCACAGCGTCCATTCGGTTTAAGGCTTTTGAGAACGTGCTGAAGAAATAGCACTTGTGTGGCGTTGGTTTGATAGTCGAAACCTGTTTGCGCTTCTTTGCCTTCTTTACCGCCGAAGGGAGGATTCATTAAGGCGACATCATATTGATCCGGTGCGCCTGCAAACAAACCGCCATAAGCTTCGCCACCTGTAAGCGTGTTACCGTGCCAGATGTGGGGTTCGTCAATGCCATGTAAAACTAAGTTAGCGAGGGCAATGGGATAAATTTGATTATCTTTTTCCCGTCCGTAGAAGGTTTGGTGCTTGAGAATGTCTAACTGTTGGGGGTCGGTAATTTTGCAGTTGTTTTGTCCCGCCATGTGTTCGTAAGACTGCGCCAAAAAACCGCCTGTACCGAGTCCCGCATCATAAACAGTTTCGCCAATTTGCGGGTCGATGACTTGTACCATGAAGCGGACAATAGGGCGAGGGGTGAAAAACTGTCCGCCGTCGTTGCCCTTTTCTCCCATTTGCAGTAACAGCCCTTCGTAGACTTGGGAGAGGGGGAAAATGTGGGTATCGTCTACGTTTTCGCTGCTAATTTCATGGACTTTATCTAGAATATCCAGCAGGTTTTTTTGAGTGTCGATGCGGACTCGTTCCACACCGGATATCACTTCGCTGATAATTTTTTGCTTGGGGGTGGCGTTTTCTTGGTCTTTGAGTTGTTTCAGACGGGGGATGAGAATGAAATCTACCCAAGTTTTGAAGGGTTGGGATAGGTCTGAGATAAATCCCTTTTCTTTCAAGTCTTGCAGTTCAGTTGCTTCCTTAGTTTGTTCGCAGAGTTGCAAACGTTTCCAACCTTGAGAGTGTTGTTCGCTGTCTAGGGCAAAGAGGGAATCATCAAAAGGTGCTGCCCAGTCGCGCCAACGGTAGGGAGATTGGAGAGAGGGGGAAAAATCCATTCCCACAGCTTCGGCGTATTCTGCGTCTTGTTGTTCTCGTTCGTCGAGAATTCGCAAAAATAGAATCCAAGTTAATTCGGGAACGTATTGCAGCGCCCCAGCACAGTTGGAACGACGCATGATGTCGCAGATGCTTTTGATGTAGCTGTTAAGGCTTTGTTGGCTGGTGTATTTGCGACCGTTGCCGTTACCATTACCGTTTGCTGTATTATTTTTACGAGTTCGAGCCATTAGGGATAATTTTATAGTTCTAATTCATCTACTACTAAGACGCGCAATTCAGTGACCCGCTTCAAGGCGATATCATTGGTTAAAAATGCTTCGCTTTTAGTCTCAATTGCAATAGCCACTTGATAGGCATCAAGTAAGGCTAAATTATACCGCGATCGCAATTCGGCTGCTTGTTGGGCAATGTCCGAGTCAATGGATCTGAATTGTGTATTGTTTCCGTTGACAAGCTGGTTAATAAATAACTGCTGAATTTGGGGTTGTCCCAAGCGGTAAGGTATGACTAAGCACTCGCTTAGGGTAACAGGTGAAGTAACCGCTATTAACAAGCCATTATCTATGCGATCGAAAATCTGTTCAACTACTGAAAAGTATTGAGGATGGTTTTCAATGTAATAAATAACGGGTGCTGTGTCTAAAAATAAGCGGCTAACTCCCTGCAAACTATCGGTTAATTTCATTCTGTTTTTATTGCCTTTCTCGGTGTTCGTCGGCTTCCTGTCTAGTTCGAGAAACCCAGGTTTGAGCATCTTCACCTAATGCGGATGCAGAAGCTAAACCGCGAATTTCGCTCCATTTTTGTCGAGGTTTGTTAGTAGGTTGCGTTTGTCTAGCTTTTTCGGCTAGATAGGCAATTAATTCTAGTTGTTCTTCTAGCGTTAGGGTATCGGCTTGCTGCTTTAATTGTTGAAGTGTGTTGTCAGTCATGGCTGTTTTAGGTTTATAGTTCTCCGTTAAAAGCTTGGCGTAGAAAGGCTGATGGCATTTTATTAATTGCTTCTAGTTGTTCTTCTAAAGCTTTGTGTAGTTTTTGAACTTCTGCCGTTTTTTCATTTAAGTCTGCTGCTATGCGCTTTTGTTCAGAAAGACATGGTAAAGGAGAATTATAAGCAAACAATTCTTCACGATTTAACTTGGGCATTCGCGCTCTGCGGGATTCTTCATCAGCATATTTAGTAAATTCATCAGAGACAAGCATCCAGGTTGTAAATTGTGGATCGAGGAAGTTTGGATTAACCTTAATTGGATACATATCAGCACTGCATAGCCCTTGAAAATCAACAAATACTGCTTTTCTTAGATAAGGTCTAAGTTTCGAGTACAGTACATCTCCTGAATCAAATAGATATTTTCCGCTTGTCATTCCATCTTCAGCAGCAGTATTCAGATAAAGTAAACGACATACTCCGCCTGCAATATTTTCCCCATTGACATGAGGTAACACGCCATATTCTTTAATCTTTGGATCGACTTGAGGAGCTACTATTTGGCACATATCCCCAAGTCGTTTTCTTTCCCACTTTTGAGCTTCTGGATTATTGAAAACAGCACGGAGATAGGCAGAGGGGAGGGTTTTGGCGGCTTCTAATTGGGCTAGGGTGGCTTGGCGCGATCGCTCCACCGCTTCCATCTTCTCATTCAAAATAGCTGCAATCCGTTTTTGCTCATCCAGTGGCGGTAGAGGAATAGGCATCGCCTCCATAATAGATGCGTTGATGTTTACCTGCCCGATAGCACGAGTCATATTTGCTTCTATAAAACTCCGCCCAAATGCTGAATTGATGTAAGCAGATAAATAAAAAGGCTCTGCTCTATCCTCAGCAACCCGGAAGCGAATTAAGTAAGAAGCAAACACAGCTTTCTGTAATCCATCAAATACTGCTGTCTTCCCAACAAGTTCAGCACTGTTTGTTCGATTAAAAAGAATGTCACCTTTTATTAAACGATATTTTTCTTCTTCAGCTTGAGGCATTAAAATATACTTTAAATCACTCCAATCAATCCGACCATTTGAGATATTTCCCATTCTTAAAACTGGGATAGCATTAGGATTATCTGAAGCTTTTTTTGAGGTTCCATATTGGCCTTTACCTTTACATATTTCGCTCAATTTTACCCATCGCCATCCATCAGGTAACTTTTTTTTATGTTCTTCCAATTTCATCTCCCAATTATCTCAACTAGAAACATCACATCAACACTAGGCAAGAGATCTTCATAAATTTTAATAACATTTAGCAGGTTCATTTGGAAAAAATCTTCTCTTTAATCTGCGTTAAAATATCAAATGGTTTACCCAAAACCTTTAGCGTGGTTATCGCTTTTTGTCTACCTACTAAATCCCAAATACTCGGATTTTCTAAAGCTTCTATTCCCCCTTGTGCAAACTGGTCTAATAACTTCTCAACCGTTTTTACCGTTGCTTCTGGCATACTACTTAACCAATCAGCCTGCTTGTAAATAAAAGCAATAGCGCGTTCCTTTTTAGTCCGAGGTGCTACCCCATACCCAATATCTGCCAAAACATCATACAAATCATAATCTCCCAACTCTTCTACAACAGAATATTCCGTAGGTGATACCCCTGAATTCACCAACTTATTTAACAATTCCTTCCGAGTAGTTGGGTTAGTCCAGCAAGTGCGAAACGCATCTAAACCAGGAACCAATTCCACCAACTTAGCTGCAATTCGTTCTTTATATTCCTCAACTGAGATCCGGGCATCTTCACCATCAACCTTAGCACGCATAAACCGACCGCCTGCGGTTTCTTCAACCCAGTTACTCGGATCGTCAATTTCAATTGCAACCGCATTAACTTGAGAATTACTACTTCTAGAACTCCTACTCGGAGTCCGCAACTTAGTCAGAAACTCTTCCCCAAATAGCCTAGTAGCGTCGGTGTAATCGTAAACCCGAAACATTAATTTTCCTTCAGCCAGTCGCGTCCCTCTTCCGACCATTTGGTAAAAAGTAATCGGTGAGTTAATGTAATTGAAAAACACAATATTTCGCACCACTGGTACATCAACCCCAGTTGTCAATAAATCAACTGTCGTGGCTATAAAATGACTGCGAGAACTCCCCCGAAAATCTGGGATTAAGTCTTGTCCGCCTCCCTTATCAGTGCATTTAAAAGCATAATCCTCAACCCGATTTTGATTGTTCTGCTTGCACCATTCAACATAAAGGTTATTCATGTTTTTAGTGATTAAATCCGCATGGCGATCGCTCATACAGAAAATAATCGTTTTTTGTTCCGCACCTCCCGTTTCCAACAAGTAACTAAACAAATCTTCACACCTTCGCTGTTCAAAATTGGGTAAAAATATCCGACTTTTTATTTTACCTCTTTGGAATATCTGGCGAACTTCTGCTTCAGCGATCGGCAAACCTGTATCAACATCTTTGGGGTTATTTGTCAATATATCATCTACAGAAAGTTGGTCAAAATTTAGCTTGACTCCACGTTCTATAATCTCACAAGCAGCTAAGTAGCCATCTTCAACCCCTTGGAGCATATCGTATTCATAAACAGGCTCACCGAAATGCTCAATATTATTAGTAGTGATCCGCTCATCTTCTATTACTTCTTCAGTTTGTTCAGCTACTTCAATAATTCTTGGGGTTGCCGTCAAACCAATTTGTACCGCTTGAGGATTTCGCCTCAGAATAATAGACCACTTACCCCAAGCTGAACGATGACACTCATCTATAATAATGTGACTAAAGTAATTTTCTGGATAGTTTCTAGTTAAAAAACTTGCATCATCATTATCTTCCACACCTAAAGTTTGGTAGGTGGCAATCAAAATTTGAGCATTCTTTTGAGGTTCTCTAGAAGTGACAACCGCCGCATTAGCACCAAAGACATTTTGAAATGCTGTCGAAGCTTGCTGGCGCAATTCTACGCGATCGCATACAAACAACGCCTTCACTCGCTGTCCCGAATCCGCAATTCGTTTCATCAAATGTACCGCAATCCGAGTCTTACCCGAACCCGTCGCCAGAGACAGTAAAGCGCGTTTAGGAGTGCCTTCCTTCTCACATCTGGCAATTTTCTCTAAAACCGCCCGAATCGCCGCATCTTGGTAATAACGAACCGCAGAATCCCCACCCGTATAAGGAGTTAGCAGGGGTTGAGCTACCGGATCATCTAGCTTAAACCCAACCCATTTTTCATAACGGGTACGAATGGTTCCTTGAGCGGGAAATTCGGAAAGCGGTTTGAAATTGGATATAGTACCTTCAATGCGATCGAATTCTACAAACCGATGCCCATTGGTAGAGTAAACAAAAGGAACGTGCAGCCGTTTAGCATATTTCTTAGCTTGTTCTAGCCCGGTACTTGGTGAGTATTTCTCAGCTTTCGCCTCAACCACTGATGCAGCTACAAGCTGCTTATTAGATCCAGGCATCAAACGCAATACAATATCTGCTCGGCCTTTCTTCTGCTTACGAGCTACACCATCAATTATCCTGATTGGTGCTGTAACCTCACGCTTAATAAATTCCTCAGTCCAGCCTTTTTTGTAGAGTGCTGGGTTAATCAACTTGGCTATAGTTTCAGCTTCATTCAGTTGACCGTCTTCGTTTATGTCCTCGCTCAACAAGATACCTGCTCCTCAGTTACAAATTATATTGGATTGTCTTCCTTTAGAGTTCCCCTTAATTGATGTATGAATCATATCTAATCCAAGTGATCGCACTTACCCAACCAGCTTACTAGCTACCTGCTGATGAATCTGATCCAACCACACCGGAATAACAGGCTGACCAGATTTTAAGGAAGCGATCGCCTTCTCCATATCAAATTCTACCAGGTGAAGCGATCGCTCTTTTGAATCCCACCACAACATAAACCGCTCTTGCGAACTTGGATTTGTAAACTCTGGCTGCTTTTCCTGCAACTGCTTCAAAGTCGTCGCTGCCGCCTCAAAACTCAACCCCACCGATAAACAATATTCCATCGCTGCCAACTTCACTAACTCCGAACGAGAGTAATAAATGCTGCGTCCGGTTCCCGTTGCGCTAATACTTGGCACAACAACCCCCTTCTCCCGCCAATACTGCAACTGACGGAGACTACAACCTGTAATTTCAGCCGCTTGTTTGCTGGTAAAAAACTGTTCTGCCATACACACAAGTCTATAGCAAGCCGCTATAATACATTTATGTTTGTATTAAACTTAAATGTTTAATTGGGGCATGAGCATCATTACCGTCCACTGTCGCCTCGTTGCACCTCAAAACGTCCGTCAACACTAGACAAAACAAAACCCCGACTTATGGGGCCGGGGAGAGAAAACGAGCTTCACATCTACCAACAACATAATATCCAGAACTCCCCTCTTTTGAAAATGTTGATTATACTGATTTTTAGGGAACAGTCAAATTAAAAAATCCGTGAAAATACGGAGTACCAGAAAACAGGTTATCCTCAAACCCAAGCTGTGCCTGAGTTAGAGATTTTTCACACAAGGGTTGAGTTTTTGACTTTTGGACTCTCAAGAGGGTCGAGGATCGCGATCGCTGACAGTTGACTCCAGAATTTCGAGATCACTTTTAAGTTTCATAACATTAGAGTTGCAGAATCAATCGAGCTAAATTGAAGTAAATCAGAACACCGAGAACATCAACCGCCGTTGTAATAAACGGTGCGGACATTAACGCCGGATCTAACCCCAAGGTGCGAAATAAAAAAGGCAAAGCAGAACCCGCCACAGAAGCTAAAATCGAAATCGCCACTAAGCTAATCCCCACAGACAGAGCCACAGACACATTACCCTGAACAATAAACAAGGTCGCCCAAATCGTTGCTAAAACCCCTAAAATTGTCCCGAGTAAAGCACCCGCTAGACCCTCTCGCCAAATCACCTGTAATGGCCCCATCGCCCGAATTTCATCGGTATTCATCCCCCGAATCACCACTGTAGAAGACTGAGCGCCAACATTTCCACCCGTTCCCGTCAAAAGAGGAATGAAAAAGGACAAGGCGACAACTTGTTGGAGGAGATCTTGTTGCATTTTCAGAATCGCACCCGTGACGCTATTGGTGAGCAGCAAAATTAATAACCAAACCACCCGTCGGCGAGCCACAGTCAACAAACTGGCTTGGAAGTAATTATCCCCCTGAGATTGCACCCCACTCAAAGCATAGATATCTTCAGTGGTTTCTTCTTGTAGGATATCGAGGACATCATCAACCGTGATAATTCCGACGAGCCTCTGTTCACTATCAACCACCGGAATCGCTAGAAAATCATAACGTTGGATAATCCGAGCCACTTCTTCTTGATCGGTATCCGTCTGCACACACACTAAATCGCGGTTGAGAATTTGCCCAATCGTTTGATCCAGTTGAGCGGTGACTAAATCCCGTAATGACAAAATTCCCATTAATTGTCGATCAGAATCCGTCACATAGAGCGAATAAATCGTTTCAGTCACATTAGCTAAACTGCGAATTCGCTCCAGACTTTGACCAACAGTATAATGCTCTTTCAACGAGATATATTCTGGGGTCATAATCCTTCCGGCAGTTCCGGCTTCATACCCCAGTAGTAAGGCTGTGGCTTGGCGTTCAGTCGGGCTGAGTTGAGACACTAGCCGACGCACAACCGCAGCCGGGAGTTCATCAAACAGACGGGCGCGATCATCAGGAGACATTTTATCAACGATGTCGATGACTTCCTGGCGTTTGAATTTTTCGCAGAGAGACTGCTGAACGCTAGAGTCAAGTTGTTCGTAAACTTCGATGGCCTCGTCTTTGGATAATAGACGAAAGGCAATCACCTGCATGGTTTCGGGTAAACCTTCGATCGCTTCAGCAATATCAGCAGGTTGTACGGGGACTAGAATAGTTTTTGCGGCTTGCAAGTCTCCGCGATCCAATAAGACTTGCAGTTGTGAGCGCACCAACTCCCGTAATTCTTTACGCGACATCGTTGGTAGAGTTGATTTATTCTCGTCAGTCAATGGCAGCTCTCCTCAAACGACTTCTGCATCCAGTCTAGAAGCAAAGTGGCATTCGGTTGTATAACCAGGGTGATCAAATGGCTGAAAATCCTTCACGGGGTAACAAAAGCAATTGGATCAATTGCCCATTAAAAACCCGGCTTCTTTGAGAAACGGGGTTTTTGTCAAAGAAACCGGGTTTTTGGGCTGTACGTTCCGCTATATCAGTGACCAGTAGGGCCAATTGATCAATTGCCCTTACCAGTTTTCAGTTATAGCAGTCGAAGCCTTTGATTAGGACAGTATTTTTCTGTCAAATCCTTTTATGATAAAGGTTTCAATTCTGTCTCCTGTCTCGGTGTCTCCTGACTTCTGCTATATTAACCATCACTTGTCGCTTGTTCCTATTGACGGGTTATATGATGTCCGACTAATCAATAATGATTCTGTAGGGGCGGGTTCATTACAGTTTACAGTTATACAGTTATCAGTTACCAGTTTTTACTGTTCACTCTCTTACAAACTTTGCTACCGACGGAAACCGCCGGGTCGCAAGTTTGCGCTGGTTACTGTTCACTGGTTACTGTTCACTGTTCACTGTTCACTGTTTAAACCCACCCCATAACAGAATTAATCAACCGGACATAATATTACTCGCCGATAAACGGAATGACAGTCGAGTTGTCCAGATTTTCTGCCATAGAATTCATAAAAACGTTGACGGCTTCAAAATAGGGCAAATTGTTGCTCGGGCTACCGTCGAAAACGAGCAGGTCATTACTGTCAAAGGTTTCATCTGAGCTAATATACCAGCCGCCCGAGCCGTCGTTGAGAAGATACTCATCACCGATCTCTGCAATTACAGCGCCCTCGTCTAAACCTTCTCCCCCAGAATTAATCAGATTGTCGAGACGAGCTTCAACAGACTCAACAAAATTATCGATACTAGATGACACTTCCCCTGTAATGCCGTCAATTTCAACTTCACTCAACCAATAGCCATCGCCTTGATCACTGTCTAAATTAGGCTCGTCTCCTTCAATCAAAGGATTGCCATCAGTCAGGGGGTTCCAGTTTGCAAAGGGGTTGCCATTGCCTACACCGCCGAAAGAATTGTCACCGCCACCGACGTTACCAAAAATATCCTCAACCCCATCGACACCTTCAATATCTAACAGACGACCAAAGGGACTCATTCGGAGTTGTTCTAAAAGGGCAGATCCATCATCCTCACCCATTACGTCATCTTCCTCTGATTCTTCAGACATTTCGTTAGTTGGGCTGTCTGTCGAAGACGGTTCAAAATCAGTATCATCAACTTCGTCTTCTTCTGGCGCATCGCTGATCTGACTAATATCTTCAGCAGTCTGATCGGTGTCGCTATCTGATGGGAACTGATCGATCACACGACTAAAATCTACATCAGCATTATCTGCGGAGTCACTACCCACAACACCACTAAAATCATAAGTGTAGTTCGGATCGCTGGCTGACTCATCACTAACAAGCGTAGTATTGCCATCGCTATCGGTTTGGAAATAGCGATCGCCGTTTCCATAGATGTCTACGTTATCCTCAGAGGTGCTGACTCGGTTGCCGTTAATAGTATTGTTACTACCAGTGGGACGGTTGCCATTGCCGTTAATCGTGTTTCCACTGCCGCTAGGACGGTTGCCACTGCCTGTAATCTCGTTATTATCTCCTAGATTCCAGTTACCGTTACCTTCGATAGTGCTGTCGCTGCCAAAATTCCAGTTACCGTTGCCGGAAGTTTCATTATCGCTGCCAAAATTCCAGTTACCGTTACCGGAAGTTTCATTGTCGCTACTCTCTTCTAAATCTTCAAGATCAACAGGTATGCCACCCTCTGGTGCAGGTGTACCGCCACCCGCAAACACAGGAATATTACCCCCAATTGATCCGAGATCGATCGGCACATCACTTTCACCTGCCTCCAGTGGATTTTCTCCACCTTCAAAGACTTCATTAAAACCCTCGCCGCCTTCCCCGAAAGAACGGTTGCCATTGCCTTCTGTTTGGTTGTTGCTGCCGAAGTTCGTGTTACCGTTGCCCGATGTAGAGTTGGCATCTCCAAACGCAGAGTTACCACTGCCTGAATTTTCGTTATTTTCGCCAGTATCGATGTTACCGCCACCGAAGGGATTACTGTTACCAGAGCCACGACCAAAGCCGCCTTGCGAGTTACCACCACTGAAGGGATTTCCACCACTGGGAGATCCTGCGCCGTCTCCAATTCCACCATCGGGTTCAACGGGCATGGGGGTGTCATCAACAGGTGTTTCGGAATCTTCGTCCATGTCGTCCATACCGCCACCGAAGCCGCCTTGTGAACCACCGACACCAGATCCGCCTTGGGAGCCACCGACACCAGATCCGCCTTGTGAACCACCGCCACCGAAGGGATTTCCAGCGTCAGAGCCACCTTGGGAGCCACCGCCACCAAAAATGTCACCGAGATTATCAATACCGGGAAGCCCAATTAACCGATCAAACGGAGTGCCAGGAGCCTCTGAATCGCCGTTAAAGCTGCTGAAGTCGTACTCATAGCCTTCTGCGGGGGCAAGGGGATTGCTAAAGCCCATTCCACCGCCAGCAGTCGGATTTGACATATTCATCTCTTCAGTTGATGTATTTTCGGATGCCATGAGATTTCTCCTCGTTTTACAGATGGGATAAAAAGCTTTAGTTTTTACTGTGGCAATCTATTCAGCACTTGCTAACTCATTGGGTTTACTGCCCAACAAATATGCTCTCAAGTGCCAAGTTTTTTGCAGGCGAAAGCCAACGTTTTGAAAACGTATTACAACCGCCTATGTACATAGGTTATAAAGATTAACTAATATTTGCTATGAATATTCTTTTGAATATCCCACAGATTTTTAGTAGTTTGCTAACTCGGGCTAATGGGCTAATTCCCTTAGCTCTTTCTAGTAAATTTCACCACAAAGGTACAAAGTCACGAAGATTTTTTCGGTTGGTGTTCTCTGTGTCTTTGTGGTTTTTATTCCCTTAGATAGATGATTTAATGTTTTTGACAAGAGTCAAGTTTCTTTTTGATTTGAGTTCCTACTGCTGCTATTCCTAAAAAGCTGAGGCTAACTAAGAATGAAGGTTCGGGAACGCTGGCAAATTTGTCGAGTAGATTTTCACCATTAAGAAGAGTGTCAGTCAGGTTTACTCCCACAAAGTTAACTCCAGTCAGGTTAACTCCTGTGAGGTTCGCTTCACTCAGGTTAACTCCAATAAAATCTACTCCAGCCAGGTTAACTCCCGTGAGGTTGGCTTGACTTAAGTTGACTCCAATAAAATCAGTTTCCGTGAGATTAACGCCTATTAAGTCGGCTTTGATTAGGTCAACTCCCAGAAAATTTGCGTTACTTAGATTAACTCCGATCAAGTCAGTTTCAGTAAGGTTAACACCCAGAAAATCAGCTCTAATAAGGTCAACTCCGAGAAAATTAGCATTACTCAAGTTGACTCCAGCGAAGTTAGTATCGGTGAGATTAACACCAAAGAAATTCGCTCCTATCAGATCAGTTCCCACAAAATTAGCATTGCTGAGGTTAACTCCAGAAAAGTTAGTTTCGCTGAAATTAACACCAAAGAAATTCGCTCCTATCAGATCAGTTCCTAAAAAGTTAGAACGGCTTAGGTTAACTCCAAAAAAGTTAGTTTCGCTAAAGTTTGTTCCCTGAAAATTTGCACCACTCAGGTTAACTCCTCTAAATTCTGCTCCACTGAGGTCACAGCCAATACAGTCATTACCGTTTAACACCCGCTCTAAATCAACTTGATTAAAAGCATGAACAGGAGAAACAATTCCACTAAAAGCAAGCGGTAAAACTGTTAATGATGTTGTTAGTAGTTTTTTCAGTATCATTGATTTAATTCCTCAATTTAAGGTGTGTATTTATGAGAGAGAAAATTAAGTGAAAGATGAGGCGTGATCAAATTGCTGGTTAAGCATTCCTTGTTTTTCGATGAAAGTCTCTGCTTGTTTGCCAAAAATTTGCTCAAGAATGAGTTGAGTAATTTGGGTAGATAAGAGAGAATTTTCTTCAGAATTTTCTGCTTTTTGAGTGATAAAAACTGGATAATCACAAGCATTCGGCGGAATACAACCGTGAGAACCTTTGACTAGGCTTGCATCCAATGGAATAACATCCATTAAATAACGAAAACCAAATTGCTTGCGTAACAACTTCCAGGCAATTTTGACTTGAGGAAAGGTAATTTTTGGATCGATAAAAAGTTCAACCGGATCATAACCGGGTTTGCGATGAATATCAACAGTCCGCGCAAAATCTGGGGCGCGTTTGTCGTCTAGCCAATAATAGTAGGTAAACCAAGCATGAGGATGAGCGATCGCAATCAAATCACCTGATCGGTTATGATTGAGGTGAAATGTTTTTTGACCTTCCTCATCTAAAATATGGGCAATTCCATCAACATTTTCGAGGATTGATCGCACTTTAGAAAGATTAGCCTTTGAGCGCACATAAATATGAGCAATTTGATGATCGGCGACTGCAAAAGCTTCACTAGCCCCCGTATCTAGCAATTCTAAACCTAATTCTTCTCGGACGGATAATAAACCCTTTTCTCTGAATAATCGATTCAGATGTATGGGCTGAGAAACTGGAGTAATTCCGTATTCTGATAACACAACAATATTAGCATTTTTTGCCGTATAATAGTCAATCAAATCGGCACAAACTTGATCGATTTCTATTAAATATTTTGGAATTTCTTCCGGTTGAGTCCCAACACTTTGCAAACAGTAATCTAGATGAGGAAGATAGATGAGTGTTAAGGTGGGATTTTGACGAATATCAACCCATTTCGCGGAATCTGCTATCCATTTACTAGAAGCAATTGAAGTTGCTGGCCCCCAAAATTTAAACAGAGGAAATTGACCTAAATCGGATTGAATTTGCGAGCGAAAATCACCGGGTTGAGTGTAAATATCAGGAATTTTGCGACCATCAGCCGGATACATCGGGCGAGGTGTAATCCCATAGTCTACCGATGAATTCATATTGTACCACCAAAACAGATTTGCGGTTGTACAATTAGGATTAATCTCTTTAGCCATCTCCCAAATTTTTGGTGCTTGTACTAAACGGTTAGACTGTCGCCAAAACTTAATTTCGTCTTCGTCTTTAAAATACCAACCATTACCAACAATACCATGTTCACTCGGCCATTTACCTGTTAAATAAGTCGTCTGAGCCGAGCAAGTCACCGCAGGTAATACAGGTTCAATTGTATTAACTTTTTCTGCCCATTTTGACAGTTTTGGCATGGCTTTTAACAACGCAGACGTTAAACCCACAACATTAATTACAACTGTTTTTTGCATTGCTTTTTTCCAATAAAACATCAAATTTAAAACGTGTTTTTCATAGATTGATATCCCCACCCCCATTTTTAAGGGGGGATCAAGGGGGGATTGGGGGAAGGGGGGGGATCAAGGAATTTTTAGTAAAGGTTTTTTGAATTGAGATGAATAGAGATTAAAATTCTCGACATCCTGTTGAATTACCCAATCATATTCTCTTTGAATAGAAGTGAGTAAATCAGTTTTGAGGTTTTCAGGTAGAACCTGAAACGTGTAAGTTTCAATCTCTAAATGTTCACAGGGATAACTTTTCAACAGATTTAAGACTGTTAAAATATCGTCTTGGGTAGACTGTAAAATGCCATAGGTTTGATTAAAAATGGGAATATGAAAATGAGTTCGCCACTCTTGAGCCGTTGTTTCTTTTAAATCTTCAAGTGCTTCGGGTAAATCAATATAAGATTGCAAAGTACCGTCAGCATAAGCCGCAACAACTTGATGTAAATAAGTTGATTCAGCAAATTTCTGTAAAGATTCAGCGAGGTTAGCCCGTTCAGATTTTTCTTGAGGAAGCTTATTTTTAATCGCTGCACTAATTTGGATTTTACCGATTGAAATCCCTGCTTGTTTAAAGTCCCGAAAAACTTGAACCGGATTTTCATAAACAACGGAAAAATGGCAAGTATCGTAACAGATTTGAATGTGTTCTCGCAAAAGTGTTTCTGCTGCGTTTAGAGACAGATTAAGTTTGTTGGCGAGGTATTTTCCACCGAGAGGTAACAGCCAATTCTCAAAAAATTTAATGACTTCGGCTGAATTTTCGATTAATCCATTAGGTTCAGGTTCTAGATCGATGTGAATAAATTTCCCCCTCGTCTGATGCAGATTAACCAGAAAAATAACCACTTCAACAAGATTGATTGTACTCTGTTTAAACACCTGATTAATATTAGATGAACTGTTAAACCAAGGCTTATAAGAAAGAGGCAAAGTTGAGATACTCCCTTTCACCCCTTCGGGTAACAATTCTGCTAAAATATGAGCGAGGTTTTTGGTGTAGTTGGTTCGTTCGGGTGTTGTCCAGTCTGGCGCATACACTTTATCTTTTACCACTTCGTTATGAAAGCCCCCATAGGGAAATCCATTTAGGGTAAAAACATAAAGTCCCTGTTCAACTAACCAAGCCTTAAACTCGGCAATTTCTGCGGCTTGAAGTTGTATTGTCGCCTGATGAGAAAGCCGTAAACCAATGCCGAAATATTCAGTATTAAAGCGACTTTTCAAGGCGGGAAGATACTGTTTTAGATTCGTCAAAACTTCCAGCCAAGATTCGCCCGGATGAATATTCGTGCAGTAGGTTAGGTGAGCGCCGTTTTCAGTTAACTGCATTGTAAATCTGCCTCTTCTAACATCAGAATTGCTAGGCGATATTTGTCTAAATCAACTTCGTGAACTTCTAAACCTTGACCAATTGTGGTTAATAGCATTAAAGTCAGTTCACCGCCTAAATGTTCTTGAAATTCGCTTAATCCTTTAAACAAAGATCGGGGATGTTCGGGTTGATTTAAATAAGAAGAAAGTTCGGCATCATACAGGCGAAATCCTAATGCTTTAAAGAGGCTTAAAATTTCTTGCCATTCTTGCTTTGTGATCAAACCCGATAAATAAGAATAAGTGCTATCGAGACAGATACCAATTGCAACTGCTTCCCCATGATAAAGTCGATAATTGCTGAGATATTCTATCCGATGTGCCGCCCAGTGACCAAAATCTAAGGGGCGAGAACTACCCATTTCAAAAGGATCTCCACTCGCAATATGATCGAGGTGCAACTTTGCACAACGGTAAACAATTTGCTGCATTGCATCTAAATTTCGGTTAGCGAGTGCTTCCGTTCGATCCGCGATAAAATCAAAAAAAGCAGCATCTTTTATCAGTGCAACTTTCACCGCTTCAGCGACACCTGAACGCCAATTTCTATCATCTAAACTTGTTAAAAAGTTGGCATCGTTGAAAACAAGAGTTGGCGGTGCAAACGTTCCTAAAAAGTTCTTTTTACCAAACGCATTAATCCCATTTTTAACGCCAACTCCTGAGTCACATTGCCCTAAAACCGTCGTTGGTACCCGAATTAACCGAATACCTCGATGGGCGGTTGCTGCGGCGTAGCCAACTAAATCTAACATCGCACCGCCACCCACTGCGATAACATAAGAGTGACGACAAAGTTCGGCGTCTGAAATCAGTTTTTGTAAATCTTCGACAAGTTGAGGATTATTTTTAGCCGCTTCTCCGCCTGCAATTAAAGTTGAACCGGGTTTCAAGTTTAACGCATGAGAATGGCGAGCGCTGTATGCTTTTATTTTAGCAATAATTTCGGCTTTTTGAGGAAGTCCACTATCAACAAATGTTATGGCTTTTTTAACTCCTTCTCCTTTCGAGAGTAACACATTTGCTAATAAACAATTATTGGGGTTAAATAAATCGCGGGTAAAATGAACATCGTAGTTAAACGTCACTTTTACCTCTTGTTTTAGCGGGGCATAGTCAACAGATGAATCGTTTAAAAGAGTCGGTTTAGAAAGTGTAAAAGTCATCGAAGTGTATCCTGTTCAGTTATTAATTTTGTCGAAGTTGATTGGTTTTGTAGGGGCGGGTTCCACCCTGATTTTTGTTTCTAACAAACAGCCTACATAAACCCGCCCCGAAAATACTGGTGACTGATATGAACCCACCCCCACAGTGTTTTCTGCGGTTTAAGTCATCGAAAATAGACGCGCTAATGCCATTGATAAAGGCAACAATGCTAACACCAAAAAACCGTAAACTTCACCCGCAAAACAAGAAGCAATTGTTGCATTAACAATAACTAAAGATAAAATTCCCGCTTTAACAGCACTGCGAATAAAGTCAGGTTGGGGATTAGTAGCCGCTTGAACAAAAGGGGGAAAAATTCGCCAAGTTAGCAACCCAACAAACAATAAAGCGCTGATAATATGAGCAGATGTCATCGCACATCCTAACAAAATCGCAATGACAACAGCCATTAACACAACAGATATTTGTCCAGTTTTACGACTTCCCCCGTAAACTTCACCTTGACTAATAGCAGTAATTGCACCAATGTACAAAATGGGAATAATAGCGAGATAGGTGGGATGAAGCCCTGAAAAATTACTTAAATTAATGCTGTTAAATACCGTTGGGAAAACGCTAATTCCCAACAATAAATTACCCGCCCGACAAAAGCCCATTGTTAACGGCCCTAACAATGAATCATGTTTAGTTGTACTATCGTAAATTAAGGTAGCAGCAGCTATCAGACTCGCTAATATTAAACTCACAACTGAAACTTGACTAGCCGCAAGCACTCCAACTGTTAGCAAAAAACCGCCTAATATTGTCGCTTCTTGAGATGAAACAGCACCTCGAGGAATTGGACGTTCGGGGCGTTCTTCTGCATCTAATTCTGCATCAAAAACATCATTAAAAACAACTCCGCCCCCATAAAGTCCAGTGGTTGCTAACAGTAACCAGAATAAAGAATTGATGGGTGCGTTACTCCCCGCAATGGCATATCCGGCTAAGATATCCGCCCAAGCTGTGGGAATATTGGGGGGACGCATAAGCTGAAAATACCCGGTTGTGCGATCGCTTAAAATTGTTGTATTCAAATCGATTACCTTTGTACTGAAAGAAAAATTTTTGATGATTCAGGTTTTCTCCCCTGCCTCCCTTTTTTATCCCCCTTGTCCCCCTTAATCCCCCCTTGATCCCCCCTTTAATCCCCAGGGCTGTTTCATTCTAAAATTTTGCGATCGCTAAACCTTTGATGGGGAGAAAGTTTTAGGCTCTATTTAAACAGAAAATATCAAAACTTTGGAAATAATTCTCCTTTTCTTTACAGAGAAAGGCTTTTAAGA